>NZ_JBEZUZ010000068.1:0-43844 GCF_040636735.1 Streptomyces sp. NPDC035033
CCCCCCGCGCCCCCCCCCCCCCCCCGCGTCCGGCGGCGGGCGACGGCGCGGCCGCGGCCGGCGCGGTACGGGGCTGCCGCCGTCTCCCGGCGCGGCCTCAGAGACCGCCGGCCGCGAGCCAGTCGTCGAGGAGGTCGCGGTCGCCGGTGAGGGCGAAGCGCGGGTCGTCGGCCTCGTACCGGCGGTGCAGCAGGAGCAGCAGTTCGCCGGCGTCCGCCGTGACGCCCGCCGTCGGCCCGGTGCCGCCGCTCCCCCGGCGCCAGGCGAAGCCGCCCCCGCCGAGGGTCACCGTCCAGACGGCTCCGCTGTCGCGGGCGGCGAGGCGCAGGACCGCACCGTCGCGGTCGAGGTGGGCGAGCGGTTCGGCGATCCACGGGACGTAGGGGGCCGTGGTGAGGAAGTGGTCGAGCGCGTCGGCGGCCGTGTCCGGGTCGAGCGGCCGGGCCGTTCCGGTGAGGGCGATCTCGGCGTCGGCGAGGTGGACCAGCGTCTCGGCGAGGAGGTGGCGCGGGTAGTGGCGCACGTGCGGGTCGGCGCCCGGCGACCACACCGGGGCGCCGGGGTCGGCCGCGCGGGCGGCGGCGGCGAAGCCCTCGGCGCGGGCGGCGAACCAGCCGGGGTACGCGGCGGGGTCGGCGGGCGGGTCGAGGGGGACGTCGCCGGGGCGGACCCGGGTGGCGGGGCGGGCGGTCACGAGGTGCTCGGCCCAGCCGTGCAGGGTGCCGAGGTGGCGGGTCAGGTCGCCGAGGTCCCAGCCGGGGCAGGTCGGGACGGGCGTCGCCGGATCGGCGCCGCGGACCGTGTCCGCGTACCGCCGGGCGTGGCCGGCGACGGCGTCGACGGCGGCGAGGTGGACGCCCTCGTCGAGGCCGAACCCCCGGGAGACCTTGAGCAGCTCCTCGCGCCGGGGGCCGGGCGGCTCGCGCAGCGCGGCCGCGCGGAAGAGGCCGTCGAGGGCGCGCCGGTCGGCGGCCCCCAGTCCGGCGAGGACGTGTCCGGTGCTCTCCAGCCACTTCACGGCCGTGTCGGGGTCGAGCACCTCCTCGTCGCTGGTCCCGACCGTCGCCACCAGTCCGGCCAGCGCCTCGGACAGGGCGTTCAGGAGCGCCTCGCTCATCGGGTTTCCCCTCCCGGGTTCTCCACGGCACCCGCGCATACCGCGCGGTATGATCGGCTTCGCCATGGAGATCAATGCCACGTACAACAGTCTCGTCGCCGTCGGGGACAGCTTCACCGAGGGTATGTCGGACCTGAGGCCCGACGGCTCGTACCGGGGCTGGGCGGACGTCCTCGCGGGCCGGCTCGCGGCCCGCGCGCCGGGCTTCCGCTACGCCAACCTCGCCGTGCGCGGGAAGCTCATCGGACAGATCGTCGAGGAGCAAGTCCCCCTGGCCGCAGGGATGGAGGCCGATGTGGTGACCCTCGTCGGCGGCCTCAACGACACCCTCCGCCCCAAGGTCGACATGGGCCGGGTGAAGGGTCTCCTGACCGAGGCCGTGGAACGCCTCACACCTTCCTGCGGCCGGCTCGTCCTGATGCGCAGCCCCGGCCGGAACGGGCCGGTGATGGAGCGCTTCCGCCCCCGGATGGAGGAGCTCTTCACCCACATCGACGAGCTGGCCGCCCGGCACGGCGCCCTCGTGGTCGACCTGTACGGCGCGCCGGTCCTGGGCGATCCGCGCCTGTGGGACGTGGACCGGCTGCACCTCACCGCCGACGGCCACCGGCGGGTGGCGGAGGCCGTGTGGCAGGCGCTGGGGCTCGCGCCCGAGCAGGACTGGCGGGCCCCGCTGCCCGCCGCCGTGCGCCCGGGCTGGGTGACGCGGCGCGCCGCGGACGCCCGGTTCGCGCGGGAGCACCTCGGCCCGTGGATCGGCCGCCGGCTCACCGGCCGCTCCTCCGGGGACGGCCGTCCGCCGAAGCGCCCCGAGCTGCTGCCGTACGAGACGCGCACCGAGGTCTGAACCCCGCCGCGGGTCCGGGCGCGCACCCCGGGCCCGTGACCTGGGTCTCGTAGCAAGCTCCAGCCCGGACCACGGCGCTGGCCTGCAGAAATCACCAGTAAACTCTGGACACGTGACTGCTGCCACGGTGAAGCCCCGTATCCCCAACGTCCTGGCCGGCCGCTACGCCTCCGCGGAGCTCGCCGTCCTCTGGTCCCCCGAGCAGAAGGTGAAGCTGGAGCGCCGGCTGTGGCTCGCTGTGCTGCGCGCCCAGAAGGACCTCGGGATCGAGGTTCCGGACGCGGCGATCGCCGACTACGAGCGCGTCCTCGACCAGGTCGACCTCGGCTCCATCGCCGAGCGCGAGAAGGTCACCCGGCACGACGTGAAGGCCCGCATCGAGGAGTTCAACGCCCTCGCCGGCCACGAGCACGTGCACAAGGGCATGACCTCCCGCGACCTCACGGAGAACGTCGAGCAGCTCCAGATCCGCCTCTCCCTGGAGCTGATGCGGGACCGCACGGTGGCCGTCCTCGCCCGGCTGGGCAAGCTGTCCGCCGAGTACGGCGAGCTGGTCATGGCCGGCCGCTCGCACAACGTCGCCGCGCAGGCCACCACCCTCGGCAAGCGCTTCGCGACCGCCGCGGACGAGCTGCTCGTGGCGTACGCGCGCCTGGAGGACCTCCTCGGCCGCTACCCGCTGCGCGGCATCAAGGGCCCGGTCGGCACCGCCCAGGACATGCTCGACCTGCTCGGCGGCGACGCCGGCAAGCTCGCCGAGCTGGAGCAGCGGATCGCCGGCCACCTCGGCTTCGCGCACGCCTTCACCTCGGTCGGCCAGGTCTACCCGCGCTCGCTCGACTACGACGTGGTCACCACGCTGGTGCAGCTCGCCGCCGGCCCGTCGTCGATCGCCAAGACGATCCGCCTGATGGCCGGCCACGAGCTGGTCACCGAGGGCTTCAAGCCCGGCCAGGTCGGCTCCTCCGCGATGCCGCACAAGATGAACACCCGCTCCTGCGAGCGCGTCAACGGCCTCATGGTCATCCTGCGCGGGTACGCCTCGATGACCGGCGAGCTCGCCGGCGACCAGTGGAACGAGGGCGACGTGTCCTGCTCCGTGGTCCGCCGCGTGGCCCTGCCGGACGCGTTCTTCGCGCTCGACGGCCTGCTGGAGACCTTCCTCACCGTGCTCGACGAGTTCGGCGCCTTCCCGGCCGTCGTCGCCCGCGAGCTCGACCGCTACCTCCCCTTCCTCGCCACCACCAAGGTCCTCATGGCCTCGGTCCGCGCCGGCGTGGGCCGCGAGCTCGCCCACGAGGCCATCAAGGAGAACGCGGTGGCGTCGGCGCTCGCCATGCGCGAGCAGGGCGTCGAGCGCAACGAGCTGCTCGACAAGCTCGCCGCCGACGACCGCATCCCGCTGGACCGCGCGCGGCTCGACGAGCTGATGGCGGACAAGCTCTCCTTCACCGGCGCCGCCGCCGACCAGGTCGCCGCCGTCGTCTCCCGGATCGAGGAGCTCGTCAAGCAGCACCCGGAGGCCGCCGCCTACACCCCCGGGGCGATCCTCTGACCCGGACCGGCCGGTTCACCCGTGAGGAACTGGAGGCCGCCCGCGACCGCGTCGTCCCCGACGTGGCCGCGGGCGGCCTCGCCGTTCTCTTCTGCGGCATCAACCCGGGCCTGATGACCGCCGCGACCGGCCACCACTTCGCCCGCCCCGGCAACCGGTTCTGGCCGGTGCTCCACCTCTCCGGCTTCACCCCGCGCCTGCTGCGCCCCGAGGAGCAGGACGAACTGCTCGCGTACGGGCTCGGCATCACCAACGTCGCCGCCCGGCCGACCGCGCGCGCCGACGAGCTGAGCCGCGAGGAGTACGTCGAGGGCGGCCGGATCCTCACCGAGAAGGTCCTGCGGCTGAAGCCCCGCTGGCTCGCGGTCGTCGGCGTCACCGCGTACCGCACCGCCTTCGGCGAACCGAGGGCGGCGATCGGCCCGCAGGAGCGCACGATCGGCACGACGCGGATCTGGGCGCTGCCCAATCCGAGCGGGCTCAACGCGCACTGGACGACGGAGACGATGGCCGAGGAGTACGCGCGTCTCCGGCGGGCCGCCGGTCTGCCGGCGGCGGCGCCGGAGACGTGATCCGGCGGCCCGGGGGCGGCCCTCGCCGGTTCCGGAACCATTGAGTACCATCCGCTCAGGCGGGCACGAGCTGGGAGGACACACGGTGGGGCGGCTGACCGGCGGGGATCCGTCGCTGTTGCGGCGGATCAATTCCGCGGTGGTACTCCATGCTCTGCGCGGCTCCGACGCGCTGACGCTCACGGACCTGACCCGGATCACCGGTCTGTCCCGGCCGACCGTCGAAGGCGTCGTCGAAGGGCTCATCGAGGGCGGTCTCGTCGTCGAGGCCGCGCCCGAGGAGGGCGAGGCCCGGCGCCAGGGCCGCCCCGCCCGGAGGTTCCGCTTCCGCGCCGAGGCCGGCCATCTGCTCGGCATCGAGATCGGGCCGCACCGCGTCGCCGCCCTCCTCTCCGGTCTCGACGGCCGGATCATCGGCGCCGGCGCGCGCGAGGTGTCGGAGACCGCGCCCGAGGACGAGCGCCTGGACAAGGTGCGCACGGTGGTCGCGGACGTCCTGCGCCGGGCCGGCGTGCCCCGGTCGAACCTGCGGGCGGTCGGGGTCGGCACCCCCGGCATCGTCGAGGCCGACGGAACGGTCCGGCTCGGCACCGCCCTGCCCGGCTGGACCGGGCTCGCCCTCGGCGAGCGGCTGCGCCGCTCCTTCCGCTGCCCGGTGATCGTGGAGAACGACGCCAACGCGGCGGCCGTCGCCGAGCACTGGAAGGGCGCCGCGACCGACTCCGACGACATCGTCTTCGTCCTCGCCGGGCTGAGCCCCGGGGCCGGTTCGCTGATCGGCGGCCGGCTGCACCGGGGTTACGGCGGCGCGGCGGGCGAGATCGGCGCGCTGCACCTGCTCGGCCGCGGCGTGACGCCGGAGCACCTGCTCTCGACCACCGACGAGCCGCTCCACCCGCTGGACGAGCAGGCGGTGGCGGAGGTCTTCGCGCTGGCGAAGAAGGGTGACGCACGGGCCGGGGCCGCCGTGGACCGGTTCATCCAGCGGCTGGTGCACGACGTCGGCGCGCTCGTCCTCGCGCTCGACCCGGAGCTCGTGGTGGTCGGCGGCTGGGCGGCCGGCCTGGACGGGGTGCTGCAACCGCTCCGCGAGGAACTGGCGCGTTTCTGCCTCCGCCCGCCGCGGGTGGTGCTCTCGCTGCTCGGCGAGGCGGCCGTGGGCACGGGCGCCCTGCGGCTCGCCCTCGACCACGTCGAGGAGCAACTGTTCGCGGTCGAGGGCGGCGTGACGGGGCGGCGCTGAGCCCGTACCGCCGGGCCCCGTGCCGCGCCGCCGGTCCGACGACGCGAGGACCCGGCCTCGAAAGGCCGGGTCCTGGCGTCTGCGGGTGTGTGACCGCGGGTCAGGAGGCCATCGCCAGGTCGGCGGAGTCGCCGAAGGTGAGGCGGCAGGTGTCGGCGCGGTAGGTGGCGACGGAGACGGCGGCGGTGCGGCCGCCGGAGAGGTAACGGGTCGTCACCACCAGCACCGGCGAGCCGGGCAGCCGGTCCAGTTCCCTGGCGTCCTCGGCGCGCGCGGAGCCCAGCTCCACCGAGCGGTCCTGGCCGTCGAGGGCGAGGTGCTGGAGCTCGCGCAGCACGGCGCGGGCGCGGGCGGGCCCGGCGGGCGCGTCGACGGCGGCGAGTCCCGCGACCGAGGCGGCGGGGACGTACAGCAGCTCGGCGGCGACGGCCTGGCCCTGGCCGAGGCGCAGTCGGCGCACCAGGTGCACCTCCTCGTCGGCCGGGGTCTCCAGGAGGCGGGCGACGGCGGCGGGCGCCGTGCCGAGGACGGAGTCCTGGGCCTCCCAGGCGTCGTCCCCGACCCCGGGCCACGCCTGCTGCGTGGTGGAGACGTCGACGCCGACGCGCGGCGGCGCGACCGTGGTGCCGACGCCCCGGCGGCGCTGGAGGCGTCCTTCCAGCTCCAGCTGCTCCAGGGCCTGGCGGAGCGTGGCCCGGGCGACGCCGAAGCGGGCCGCGAGCTCGCGCTCGTTGGGCAGGATCTCGCCGACCGCGAAGTCGGTGTCCAGAGCTTCGCCGATCACCGTCTTGAGGTGCTGGTACTTCGGTTCCTGGACCGATTCCAGCTGCGTGGTCCCCACCCTGTCCTCCGCAATTCGCCGTGTCCCGCGGCGTTTCCGCGCCCTTGTTTATTAAAGGTTCCTGCACTAACTCTGTGACCATAAGGCGAGCCACCCCCTTGGTCAAGACCAATCCTCCGCCGATCGTCCTGAAATGTGACCCTCTGACCTTGACCGTTCACAGGACGTTCGCACCTCCGTGAGGCCCACGAAGCACCGGGACCCCCTCCGCGGGCGGACGGCCGGAGCGCCGGGCCGGGGTGGTCGGGGCGCCGGGCCGGGGTGGTCGGGGCGCCGGCCCGGGAGCGGTCGGGGCTCCGGGCCGGGAGCGCCACTTCCCGCAGGACCCTTGCCCTCCCGGCTACCGGCCGGTAATCCTTGCTGACAGGGCGTCTAAAAAGAGGTGCGAGGGAGTTCCCATGCCGGCACGGATCACGTTCGAGTTCGAGACCCCGCGGGGCCGTCGCACCACCTCCCTCGCGTACGAACGCCGCGGCGCGGGCGAGCCGCTGCTCCTGCTCCACGGGATCGGGCACCACTGGCAGGCGTGGGAACCGGTCCTCGACGTCCTGGCCGCCGACCGCGACGTCATCGCCGTGGACCTGCCCGGCTTCGGCGCCTCCGACGGACTCCCCCGGGACTGCGCCTACGACCTGGCGACCGTCACCTCCGTGCTCACCGCCTTCTGCGCCGCCGTCGGCGCCGAACGCCCGCACGTGGCGGGCAACTCACTCGGCGGACTGCTCGCCCTCCAGCTCGGCCGCGAGAAGGCCGTCCGCTCGGTGACCGCGCTCTCCCCCGCCGGATTCTGGTCGGAGAGCGAGCGCCGGTACGCTTTCGGGACCCTGCGCGCCATGCGCGGCGCGGCCCTCTCCCTGCCCGTCCCCGTCATCGGACGGCTCTCCCGGACCGCGGCCGGACGCACCGTGCTGACCAGCACCATCTACGCCCGGCCCGGCCGCCGCTCGCCCGACGCGGTGGTCGCCGAGACGCTGGCGCTGCGCGAGGCCACCGGCTTCCACCAGACCCTCGCCGCGGGCCGCTCCGTCCTCTTCCGCGACGACCTCCCGGCGCTGCCGGTCACCGTGGCCTGGGGCACCCGGGACCGCCTGCTGTTGCGCCGCCAGGGCGTCCGCGCCCAGCGGGTCATCCCCGGGGCGCGGCTCGTGCGTCTGCCCGGATGCGGTCACGTCCCGATGAACGACGACCCCGCGCTCGTCGCCCGCGTCCTCCTCGACGGCAGCGCCGCCGGCTGAACCGGCCGCCTCCCGACGCGTTCCGCCCGGCCCGCCGGCGGGGTCGCGGACCGGGGCGGGGCGCCGCGTGCCGTACGCGCCCCGCCCCGGCGGGGTCAGCTCACGTGCCGGGCGATGACGCGCGCGCAGTCGAGCGACTCGGTGTGCGTGGTGTCGACCTCCACGTCGTACGTCACCCCCTTGTGCACGGTCTCCGCCTGGAGGGCCGCCATCCCGGGGGCGCGGTCGCCCCGCGCGATCTCCCGGGCCGCCGCGGTCTCGGGGGCGCAGCGCACGCCCACCCACAGCACCTCCAGCCCCTCGAGGTGTCCGCGCAGGCGCTCCTGGGAGACCTGTCCGTCCAGGAAGACGTCGTCGATGATGACGTGGGCGCCCGCCCGGGCCATGGCGGCCACGCCCTTCGTCCAGGCGGTCTCCACGGCACGCCAGTCGTCGCCGAGGACCACCTCGCCGCCCTGCCCGAACGAGACGCCCGAACCCGAGTCGAGCAGGGCGGGCGGAAGGCGGTCGATCAGGTCGTCCACGCCCATGTTGATCCACGGCTGCGGGAGGATCGCCTTGAGGCAGCGGACGATGCCGGACTTCCCGGCGCTGGAACCGCCGTTCAGCACGATGACGTTGGTGCTCACTGGGGAACTCGCCTTTCGGTGGGGTGTGCTTCGCGGGGGCCGGGGCCCGGGCGGGTCGCCGGGCGGCCGGCCGAGGGGTCGCGGACACGGTGGCCGCGGCCCTCGGACGTCCACCCTGCCCGACGCGGTCGTGGCGACCGGGGCCCGCGGCGGATTCCCCGCCCGTGCGGTGCCGGGCCGGACGCTCCGCCCGTCACGGGCGTACGCGGCGCCCGGCGGATCCGGCAGCGGCGCGGCGGGGCGCGGCCGGCGGACCCGAGTCCGTCAGGTCGGCCGCGGGGGTGATCTGTTCACGTGCGGTTCGCCCGTGCGCCGTTCCCGGCCGTTAGGCAGGGAACGGCGCGAACTCCGCGTCGAGAAACCGGCCCTGACGCCGTACCGACGGCACGCCGTCGGCCCGATCCGCTTCCGGAGGACCCCATGTCCACGCCCCCGCCCGGTTCCCGTCCCGCCGGCCCGCCCTCGACGACCTGCTCCGCGCCGGGACGCCGCGCCGTCCTGCGCGGATCGCTCGCGCTCTCCGCGGGGCTCGCCGCGGGCGGCGCCGGGCTCGCGGCCCCGGCCTTCGCCCTGTCCGGGCGCCCCGCGGCGCGGTGGGGCGTGCAGACCGGCGACGTCACCGCCCGCTCGGGGCTGGTGTGGGTCCGGTCGGACCGTCCCGCCCGGATGATCGTCGAGACGTCGGCGACCGAGTCGTTCCGGCGGGTCCGCCGCCATCACGGCCCCCACCTGGGCGCGGGTTCCGACTTCACGGGGACGACGTTCCTCCGGGGCCTGCCGGCCGGCGAGCAGATCCACTACCGGGTCGTCCTCGCCGACCCCGACGACCCGCGGCGCACGGGCGAACCGGTCGTCGGCACGTTCCGCACGGCGCCGGAGCGCCGTCGCGACGGCGTGCGCTTCCTCTGGTCGGGAGACATCGCCGGGCAGGGCTGGGGCATCAACCCGGACATCGGCGGCTTCCGCGCCTTCGAGGCCATGCGCCGTCTCGACCCCGACTTCTTCCTGTGCAGCGGCGACACCGTCTACGCCGACGGGCCGCTGCAGCCGTCGGTGACGCTCCCCGACGGACGGATCTGGCGCAACGTGGTGACGCCGGAGAAGGCGAAGGTCGCCGAGACGCTCGACGAGTACCGGGGCACCTTCCGCTACAACCTGCTCGACCGGAACGTCCGCGCGTTCAACGCCCAGGTGCCGACGGTGGCCCAGTGGGACGACCACGAGGTGCGCAACAACTGGTACCCGGGACAGATCCTGGACGACCCGCGCTACACGGAGAAGGACGTGGACGTCCTCGCGGCCCGGGCGTCCCGTGCCTTCGCCGAGTACTTCCCGGTCTCCACGGCGCGGGAACGGCCCGGCGCCGGGGGCCGTGTGCACCGGGTGGTGCGGTACGGGCCGCTGCTCGACGTCTTCGTGCTGGACATGCGCTCGTACCGCAACGCCAACTCGCCCGGCCGGCAGGCGGACGACACCACCGGCATCCTCGGCGCCGAGCAGCTCGCCTGGCTGAAGCGGGAGCTGTCGCGGTCGCGGGCGCTGTGGAAGGTGCTCGCCGCGGACATGCCGATCGGGCTGGTCGTGCCGGACGGCGCGACCGACTTCGAGGCGATCGCCCAGGGCGACCCCGGCGCGCCGCTCGGGCGCGAACTGCAGATCGCCGACCTGCTGCGGTTCGTCAAGCACCGCGGGATCACCGGCACCCTGTGGCTGACCGCGGACGTCCACTACACGTCGGCGCAGCACTACGCGCCGGAGCGGGCCGCCTTCCAGGACTTCGCCCCCTTCTGGGAGTTCGTGTCGGGGCCGCTGGCGGCGGGCGGGTTCCCGGCCAACCGGCTGGACGGGACGTTCGGTCCGGAGCGCGTCTTCGTGCGGGCGCCCGAGCGGGCGAACGTGTCGCCGATGGAGAGTCCGCAGTACTTCGGCGAGGTGGAGATCGACGGAGGGAGCGGGGAGCTCACGGTCCGGCTGCGGGCGGACGACGGCGCCGTCCTGTTCACCAAGGTGCTGCGGCCGGGGCTGGTGGGGCAGTAGCCCGGTCCCGGGCGGCCCGGGGTCGTCGCACTCCGTCAGCGGGCCGATCAGAGCACGACAGAAACGCCCTGAATCGGTCACAAATCCTCCAGATCGCCACTTAACCAGCCAGTCACAAAGCGTTCGTGATCACGCAACACCTCTGGGTCACAGTGAAGCCATGACCGATGTGACGTCCTCGAAGAGCAGCCGCCGCCCGCACCACTGGCGGCACGACCTGATCGAACTCGCCGCCCTGTTCACCGCCGTGGTGGTGGCCGACACGATCGCCAAGACCATCGTCAAGGGGCCCGACGGCCCCTACCTCCTGGTGTTCTCGGCCGTCGCGCTGGTCGCCACCGCGGGGTTCCACACGTGGTGGGCACGGAGGCACAGCCATGCCCCGCCCGCGACGGCCGCGACCGCGACCGCGGCGGGAACCGCCCCCGGCACGGAGGGCGCGCGGGAGGCGGACCCCGGAGCGGACGGGGCCCCCGGCGCGGCCGGGACCGCGCTGTGGCGGATGAGGACCACCGTCGACGACGCTCCGGGCAGCCTGGCCGCGCTGTGCACGGCCCTCGCCCGGCTCGGCGTCGACATCCTCACCCTCCAGACGCACCCGCTGGCGGAGGGCACGGTCGACGAGTTCCTGCTCCGTGCCCCGGCCGGCCTCGCCGCCGAGGACCTCGCCCGGGAGGTCGGGGCGGCCGGCGGGCGCGACACCTGGACCGAGCGCGCCGACGCCCACGACCTGGTGGACACTCCGACACGCGTCCTGGGGCTCGCCACCCGCACCGCGCTCGACGCCGCCGAACTGCCCCTCGCGCTCCGCCAGCTGCTCGGCCGGTGCACCCTGCACTCGGTGCCGGCGGTCTCCCTGACCGGCCGCCCGACCGGGGAGCAGGCGCCCGTCGAGGGCGTCCTCGAGGAGACCGTGATGAAGCTGCGCGATCCCAGCGGCGGCACGCTGCTGATCGAGCGCCCGTACCTGCCCTTCACCCCGACCGAGTTCGCCCGCGCCCGCGCCCTGGTCGAACTCGACGCGCGGCTCGGGCCGCGTATCCCCCGCAGCCAGGACGTGCTCACCCTGCCCGAGGGGAACGAGATCACGGTCCGCCGCGCCGACCAGCGCGATCTGGCGGCCGCCCGGGCCATGCACGACCGCTGCTCGGCGCGCACCCTGGGCCTGCGCTACCACGGGCCGGTCGGCGACGCGGACCGTTACCTCGACCACCTGCTGAGCCCCCGGTTCGGACGCACCCTCGCCGTGCAGACCGCGTCCGGACGGCTCGTCGCCCTCGGCCACCTGCTGTGGGACGGCGACGAGACCGAGGTGGCGCTCCTGGTCGAGGACGACTGGCAGCGGCGCGGCATCGGCTCCGAACTCCTCGGCCGGCTCGTGGCGATGGCCGAGGAGGACGGCTGCGAGAGCGTCTACGCCGTGACCCAGGCGTCCAACACCGGCATGGTCGCGGCGATGCGGGCCCTGAACCTCCCCCTCGACTACCAGATCGAGGAGGGGACGCTGGTCATCACCGCTCGGCTGGAGTCGGCACCGCGACGGAGCGAGCGGCCGCAGCGGGCTCATCGGAGCGAGCGCTGAGCGCCTGGGTGAGGTCGCGCCACAGGTCCTCGACGTCCTCCAGGCCCACCGACATCCGCAGCAGCCGGTCGCTGACGCCCGCGGCCCGGCGATCGCCCTCGTGCACGATGCGGTGGCTGATGGAGGCCGGGTGCTGGATCAGGGTGTCGACGCTGCCGAGGCTCACCGCGGGGGTGATCAGCCGGACGCCGGCGATCACCTCGTGCGGGTCCCCGTAGACCTCGAAGGAGATCATCGCCCCGCCGATCGCGGGGTAGTGGACGCGGGCGATCCGCGGGTCGGCGGTCAGGCGCCGGACCAGTTCCGCGGCCGTCGCCGACGCCGCCCGGACCCGGACCGGGAGGGTCGACAGGCCCCGGAGCAGGAGGTATCCGGCGAGCGGGTGGAGCACGCCGCCGGTGGCGAAGCGGACCCGGCGGAGCTCGCGGGCGAACTCCTCGTCGCAGGCGACGACACCGCCCATGACGTCCCCGTGACCGCCCAGGTACTTGGTGGCGCTGTGCAGGACGATCCGGGCGCCGAGGCCGGCCGGGCGCTGGAGGACCGGGGTGGCGAAGGTGTTGTCGACGAGGAGGGGGACCGAGCCGCAGGCGTGGGCGACGGCGCGGATGTCGACCTCCGCCAGCGTGGGATTGGCCGGGGACTCGACCATCACGAGGCCGGTGTCCGGGCGGATCGCCGCGGCGACGCCCGCCGGATCCGTCCAGGTCACCTCGGTGCCGAGCAGCCCGGCGTCCAGGATGTGGTCGCTGCACCCGTAGAGGGGGCGGACCGCGACGACGTGCCGCAGGCCCTGGCTCGCGCGGGCCAGCAGGACCGCCGTCAGGGCGGCCATGCCGCTCGCGAAGGCCACGCCGGCCTCGGTGCCCTCCAGGCGGGCCAGCGCCTCCTCGAAACGGGCCACGGTGGGGTTGTCGAGGCGGGCGTAGACGGGCGGGCCGTCGAGCCGGGCGCCGGTGGCGGCGAACTCGTCGATGCGGGCGGCCTCCGCCCGGGCGTCGTACGAGGGGTAGGTGGTGGACAGGTCGAGCGGCGGGGCGTGCAGCCCGAGCGCGGCGAGGTCTTCCCGGCCGGCGTGCACGGCTTCGGTGGCGAGCGCCTTCGGGGTGGCCGAAGGAGCGTGATCCATGGCGTCCATGGCCGCACTGTGAACGGATACCGGGAAGTAGCGACGCACATCCGTGCTACGTTCGCCCGATGGCCGAATCTGTCGTACTGGACACGGTCGATCTGCACATTCTCCGCCTTCTGCAGAACGACGCCCGGACCACCTACCGCGAGCTCGCCGCCGAGGTCGGCGTCGCTCCCTCCACCTGTCTGGACCGGGTGGCCCGGCTCCGCCGCACCGGCGTCGTCCTCGGCCACCAGCTCCGACTCGATCCGGCCAAACTCGGCCGTGGTCTGGAGGCGTTGCTGCTCGTCCAGGTGCGGCCCCACCGACGGGAACTGATCGGTCCGTTCGTGGAGCGGATCCGGGCCCTGCCCGAGTCCCGGGCCCTGTTCCACCTCACGGGACCCGACGACTACCTCGTGCACGTGGCCGTCGCCGACCCCGCCGACCTGCAACGACTCGTGCTCGACGAGTTCACCTCGCAGCGCGAGGTGGCACGCGTCGAGACCCGGCTGATCTTCCAGCAGTGGGACTGCGGCCCCCTGATGCCGCCCGGCGCGGGAGCGTCCTTGTCGGCCGTGTGACTCCGTCCGAGGGTGACGGGAGGCCGATGGAGGCATCAGGATGAGACACATGCCAGAGAGTTCCCGCAGCAAGCTGCCCCGCCAGGTCGCCGACGCCTATGTCGACGACCTCATCGCCCTCGACCCGATCACCGGCACCCACCTGGGAGTCCGGGAGAGCGCCGGCCGTCTTCCCGACTTCTCCCCCGAAGGCCAGGAGGCCGTGGCCGCACTCGCCCGCCGGACCCTCGCCCTCCTCGACGAGGCCGAGCGGACCCCGGGCGCGGACAGCGACGCCGAGCGGCGCTGCGCCCGGCTGCTCCGGGAGCGGCTGACCGCCGAACTGGCCGTGCACGACGCCGACGAGGGCCTGTGCGCGGTCAGCAACATGCGGTCGCCGGTGCACAGCGTCCGGATCGTCTTCACCGTGATGCCCACCGACACCGAGGACGACTGGACGGCCGTCGCCCAGCGGCTGCGGGCCGTCCCGGCCGCGCTGGAGGGGTACCGGGCCTCGCTCGCGCTCGGTCTGGAGCGCAAGCTCTTCGGCGGGCCGCGGGCCACCGCCACCTTCATCGGGCAGCTCACCGACTGGGCGGGCGGCGAGGGCGAGCCGGGCTGGTTCGAGCAGTACGCCGCGGCCCGGCCCGACACGCTGCCCGGGGAACTGCGGACGGAGCTCGCCGAGGCCGCCGTCGGGGCCGGCGCCGCCCTCGCCTCGCTGCGCGACTGGATGCGCGACGTGTACGCCCCCGCGATCGCCGGCGCCCCCGACACCGTGGGCCGCGAGCGCTACCGCCGCTGGAGCCGCTACTTCAACGGCACCGACCTCGACCTCGACCAGGCGTACGCCTACGGCTGGGCCGAGTACCACCGGCTGCTCGGCGAGATGCGCGCCGAGGCCGACCGGATCCTGCCCGGCTCCGACCCGTGGGAGGCGCTCGCCCACCTCGACGAGCACGGCACCCACATCGAGGGCGTCGACGAGGTCCGCGCGTGGCTCCAGCGGCTCATGGACGAGGCCATCGACGCGCTCGACGGCACCCACTTCGAACTGGCCGAGCGCGTGCGGCGGGTGGAGTCCCGCATCGCGCCCGCGGGCGGGGCCGCCGCCCCGTACTACACCGGCCCCTCCGAGGACTTCTCGCGGCCCGGCCGCACCTGGCTGCCGGTGGACGGGCAGACCCGGTTCCCCGTCTACGACCTGGTGTCGACCTGGTACCACGAGGGCGTGCCCGGCCATCACCTCCAGATCGCGCAGTGGGTGCACGTCGCCGACAGCCTCTCCCGCTACCAGGCCACCATCGGCATGGTCAGCGCCAACGCGGAGGGCTGGGCGCTGTACGCCGAGCGGCTCATGGACGAGCTCGGCTTCCTGCCGGACGCGGAGCGCCGGCTCGGTTACCTGGACGCGCAGATGATGCGGGCCTGCCGGGTGATCGTGGACATCGGCATGCACCTGGGCCTGGAGATCCCGGCGGACTCGCCGTTCCACCCGGGCGAGCGGTGGACGCCGGAGCTGGCGCAGGAGTTCTTCCAGCGGCACAGCAGCCGGCCGCCGGCGTTCGTGGAGAGCGAGCTGACGCGCTACCTGTCGATGCCGGGCCAGGCCATCGGCTACAAGCTGGGCGAGCGGGCCTGGCTGCTCGGCCGCGAGCGGGCCCGCGAGGCGCACGGCGACGCCTTCGACGCGAAGCGCTGGCACATGGCGGCGCTGAGCCAGGGTCCGCTGGGCCTGGACGACCTCGTGGACGAGATCTCCCGGCTCTGACGGCGCGTCACGGCACGTTTCCCCGGCGGACGCCTTGATCCGCCGGGGAAACCCCTGTTGGCTCTGGTCATGCACGACTACGCACCGGACGCCACCGACTGGCGGATCCTCGACGCCCTCCAGGCCCAGGGCCGGGCCAGCTACGCCGAACTCGCCCGCGCCGTCTCCATGTCGCCGTCGGCCGTGACCGAGCGGGTGCGCCGCCTGGAGGAGGCGGGGGTGATCACGGGGTACACCGCCGTGGTCGACCACGAGCGGCTCGGACTGCCCATCCTCGCCTTCGTCCGGCTCCGCTACCCCACCGGCAACTACAAGCCGTTCCACGACCTGGTCGCCGCCACGCCCGAGGTGCTGGAGGCGCACCACGTCACCGGCGACGACTGCTTCGTGATCAAGGTCGCCGCCCGGTCCATGCGGCACCTGGAGGAGATCTCCGGGAAGATCGGCACGCTCGGGTCGGTGACGACCAGCGTCGTCTACTCCTCGCCGCTCCCCCGCCGTCCCGTCAGCCGCTGAGCCCGTCGCCGCCCGGGCGGAGGCGGACGGCCGAACCGCGGCGGTCCTTGGTGACCTCCAGCTGGGCCGGGATCCGGCGGCGCAGGTCGGCGACGTGGCTGACGATGCCGACGCTCCGGTCCCGTTCGCGCAGCGAGTCCAGGACGTCGAGGACCTCGTCGAGGGTCTGGTCGTCGAGGCTGCCGAAGCCCTCGTCGATGAAGAGGGTGTCGAGGCGGACGCCGCCGGCCTCGTCGGTGACGACGTCGGCGAGGCCGAGGGCGAGGGCGAGGGAGGCGAAGAAGGTCTCGCCGCCCGAGAGGGTGGCGGTGTCGCGCGTGTGGCCGGTCCAGGCGTCGACGACGTGCAGGCCGAGGCCGCTGCGCCGGGCGCCGGCGCGCGCGTCGGAGTGGACGAGCGTGTAGCGGCCGGAGGACATGCGCTGGAGGCGGGCGGAGGCGGCCGCGGCGACCTGTTCGAGCCGGGCGGCGAGGACGTACGACTCCAGCCGCATCCGGCGCTCGTTCTCGGCGGAGGTGCCGGCGGTGAGGCCGGCGAGCCGCGCGACCCGGTCGTGCGCGGCGCGCAGCGGGCCCAGGCGCCGTACCTCGGTCTCGGCCTGACGGGCGAGGCCGGTGAGGCCGGCGGCGCGCTCGCGGGCGGCGGCGAGGCCGGCCGCGGCGGCCCGCAGGGTCCGTTCCGCGGCGGCGTGGGCGGCCTCGGCGCCGGCCGGGTCGGCGGGCGGGAGCGCGGCGGCCTCCTCGACGCCGGGTTCGGCGAGCCGGTCGGCGACGGCCGCGGCCTCGGCCTGCCAGGCGTCGAGGCGGTGCCGGAGCGTGCGGCGGCCGTGCTCGTCGAGGAGGGCCGCCGCGGCCTCGGCGGGGGTGGCGAAGCCGCACGCGTAGGCGGCGTCGGCGAGCTGGGCGTCGGCCTTCTTGAGGCGGTCGACGGCGCTCTCCTCGGCGCGTACGGCTCCGGCGGCGTCGACCAGGAGGGCGATGCGCCGCTCCAGGCGGTCGGCGTGTTCGGCCACGGTGGCGAACGCGCCGCGTCCCCGGGCCAGTTCCTCGGCGAGCGCGGCCCGCTGCCGGTCGAGGGCCTCGCGGTGCGAGGTGCGGGCGGCGACGCGCCGTTCCGCCTCCCGCCGGGCGGCCGCCCTGTCCTCGTGCTCGCGCTCGGCGCGGGCCAGGGCCTCGCGCGCCGCGTGGGTCCGGGCGGCGAGGGCCTGCGCCTCGGCGTGCCGGGCGGTCAGTTCCGCGGCCTCGGCGGCGAGTTCGTCGACGGTGGGCTGGTCGTGCGTCTGCCCGGGAGGGGCCAGGGAACGGACCTCCTCGCGGGCCGCCGCGAGTGCCTCCCGGGTGGCGACGAGTTCGTGTTCGGCGGCGCGGCCGGCCTCCTCGGCCTCCGTGTAGCGGGCGTAGGCGGCTTCCTCGGCGGCCCGGTCGACGTGGTCGGCGGTGGTGGGGGTGGGCGCGGGGTGGCTGGTGGAGCCGCAGACCTGGCAGGGGTCGCCGTCGGTGAGGGTGGCCGCGAGTTCGGCGGCGATGCCGCGCAGCCTGCGGGACTTGAGGTCGAGCCAGGTCTCGTGCGCGGCGTTGCGGTGCTCGCGGGCGGTCGCGTGCCGCTCCTCGGCCCGGGCGAGGGTCCGGGCGAGGGTGTCGCGGCGGCGGGCGGCGGCGAGCCGGAGGCGGAGGGGTTCGAGCCGGCCGGCGAGCTGTTCGGCGCGGGCGGCGGCGTCCTGCGCGGTGTCGACGCGCCGCTGGAGGCCGGCGCGGCGGGGTTCCCAGTCGGCGAGCCAGTCGGCCGCCTCCTGGAGGGCCTCCTCGTCGGCGCGGGCCTCGCGCTCCAGGAGGGCGCGTTCCTCGGCGAGGGCGGCGGCGCGGCTCTCGGCGCGGCGGGCGGCGGCGAGTCCGCCGAGTTCCTCGCGGAGCCGGTTCTCCAGGGCGGAGAGCTGTTCGGCCGGGGCGTCGGCGAGGTCGGGGGGGAGCAGGGAGCGGGCCGATCCGCGGGCGGCCAGGGCCGCGGCGTGCTCGCGTTCGGCCTCGTGGCGCAGGGCGAGCGCGGGGGCCACCCGGTCGGCCTTGAGGGCGAGGTCGAGGGCGTGCCGGTCGCGGTCGCGGTCGGGGATCCGCGCGGTGAGCGCCTCGCGGCGGCGCAGGGCCTCGGCGTGGCGGGCCTGGCGGGCGGCGAGGTCCCGGGCGTGTCCGGCGGCGGCCCGGGCGCGGGCCTCGGCGCGTTCGGCGGCGGCGAGGCGCACGGCGGCGATGTCGACGGCCTCGCGGGCCTCGGTGCGGGCGACGGCGCCCCAGCCGAGGACGGCGTCGGCGAGGCCGGGTTCGCCGGGCCTGCCGTCGACCGGGGTGCGGGCGGCGGGGAGTCCCTCGGCGGCCTGGGCCATGCGGTGGGCGAGGGCGAGGAGCCGGGCGTCGCCCTCCTCGACGCGGTGGGCGGCGACGCGGCGCAGCTCGGCGAGGCGTTCCTCGACGGCGGCGAAGCGGCGGGTGTCGAAGAGCCGGCCGAGGAGCTTGCCGCGCTCCTCGGCGTCGGAGCGCAGGAAGCGGGCGAAGTCGCCCTGCGGGAGCAGGACGACCTGGCAGAACTGGTCGCGGCTCATGCCGAGGAGCTGGGTGATCTCCTCGCCGATCTCCTGGTGGGACCTGCTGAGGCCGGTCCACGTGCGCGTGGCGGGGTCGTACTCGCGCAGGGTGCTCTGCGCCTTCTCGGTGGTGAAGCCGTCGCCGCGCTTCTTGGGGCGCGGCTGGGCGGGCCTGCGCGTGATCTCCAGGCGGCGGCCGGCGACGGTCAGGTCGAGCCGCACCTCGGTCGGCGTGCCGGCCGGCGCGTGGTCGCTGCGGAGGGTGGTGCCGGGGGCCTGGCGGGCGCCGGGCACGCTGCCGTACAGGGCGAAGCAGACGGCGTCGAGGACGGAGGTCTTGCCGGCGCCGGTGGGGCCGTGGAGGAGGAAGAGCCCGGCGGTGGACAGGGCGTCGAAGTCGACGGTCTGGGGGGTCGCGAAGGGGCCGAAGGCGGTGATCTCCAGGCGGTGCAGCCTCATCGGCCCCCCTCGCGCTCGGTGGTGGCGGCCTCGACGCGGACGTCGTCGAAGGCGCCGTACAGCACGGTCCGTTCCGCCGTGTCGAGTCCGCCGCCGCGGACGTGGGCCACGAAGTCCTCGGCGATCTGCCGGTCGCTGCGGCCCCGGAGGCGCTGGGCGTAGGAGGCGAGGGAGTCGGTGTCGGCGCGCTCGGGCTCGAAGACGAGGTTGAGGGTGTACGGGAAGCGTTCGGCGAGCCGGGCCATGGGGTCGCGCGGCCGTACGGCGTCGGTGAGGGTGGCCTCGATCCAGGAGTCCCGGTGCCGGTCGTGGGCCGGGTCGGCGAGCAGGTCGTCGAGGCGGCCCCGGAGGCGGGCGAGGGGGCGGGGCACGGGGCAGTCGACGCGCTCCGCGGCGGTGACGTCGCCGTCCGCGCCGAGGTCGATCAGCCACATGGTCTTGCGGTGGTCGGCCTCGGAGAAGGAGTAGGCGAGCGGCGAACCGGAGTACCGCACGCGCGGGGTGAGGGTCTGGGAGCCGTGCAGGTGGCCGAGGGCCACGTAGTCGACCCCGTCGAAGACGGTGGCGGGGACGGCAGAGACGCCGCCGACGGTGATGTCGCGCTCGCTGTCGCTGGGCGCGCCGCCGGCGACGAAGGCGTGCGCGAGGACGACGGACCGGGTGCCGGCGGGCCGGGCCGCGAGGTCCGCCCTGACCCGGTCCATGGCGGCGCCGAGCACGGCCTCGTGGCCGGACTTCGCCGCGCCGAGCTGTTCGCGCACGAGGGCCGGTTCCAGGTACGGCAGGCCGTAGAGGGCGACCTCGCCGTGGGCGTCGGTGAGGACGACGGGGGTGCCGACGCCGGCCGGGTCGGTCCGCAGGTGGATGCCGGCGCGGCCGAGGAGTCCGGCGCCGACGCCGAGCCGGCGGGCGGAGTCGTGGTTGCCGGAGATCATGACGGTGGGCACGCCGGCCTCGGCGAGGCGGTGCAGGGCGCGGTCGAAGAGCTCGACGGCGGGGAGCGGCGGCACGGCCCGGTCGTAGACGTCGCCGGCGACGAGGACGGCGTCCACCTCGCGGTCGCGCGCGGTGGCGACGAGGTGGTCGAGGAAGGCGGCCTGGGCGTCGAGCAGGCCGACGCGGTGGAAGGACCGGCCGAGGTGCCAGTCCGAGGTGTGCAGGAACCTCACGTCGTCGTCCCACCCCGCATGCGCGTGCCGCTCCTCACCCCTGGTCCCGGCCCCGCCCGGTGCGCCGGGTCCGGTCTTGTGCAGCCACCACGCTAACCCGGCGGAGGGGATGGCCGGGGCCACACGGGGAGACGGGGACGGGGACGGGGAGCGCGGAAGCGGGGGCGGGGAGAAGGGCGGGGCGGGGAAGCGGGGGCGGGTCAGGCGTCGCCGTACGCCTCGCCGCCGAGTTCCACGGTGGCCGTGCCGGCCGTCACGTCGGCGAGCCAGGCGCGGAAGGCGGGCACGTCGGCGTCGGGGAGGCCGATCTCGATGGTGACGGCGTCGGCGTACCGCACCTCCCGCACGGCGCGGCCGGTGGACCGCAGGTCGTTCTCCAGTTTTCCGGCCCGCTGGTGGTCGACGGTGACGGTGGCGAGCCGGTAGCGCCGCCGGGTGAGGGTGCCGAGCGCGTCGAGGGCTTCGCCGACGACGCCGCCGTACGCGCGGATGAGGCCGCCCGCGCCGAGTTTGACGCCCCCGTAGTAGCGGGTGACGACGGCGGCGACGTACCGCGTGTCGCGGCGCAGCAGCATCTGGAGCATGGGGACGCCGGCGGTGCCGCCGGGCTCTCCGTCGTCGCTCGCCTTCTGCACGGAGGCGTCGGCGCCGAGCACGTAGGCGTAACAGTTGTGGGTGGCCGTCGGGTGCTCCCGGCGGATCCGCGCCACGAACTCCTGCGCCTCGCGTTCGTCGGCGACCGGTGCGAGCGCGCAGAGGAAGCGCGAACGGTTGATCTCGGTCTCGTGGACGCCCTCGCGTGCCGGCGTGCGGTACTGCTCCTGCATCCCGCCAGCCTACGTGCCGGGCGCGTCGTGCTCCGCGCCGCCCGGACCGGGCGGCTCCGCCGGTGCGGGAAGGATCGCGGGGCGCGGTGGGTTCGTACCGGGGGAAGGGCCGTACGGGCCGCAGGCGCAGAAGGCACGACGAAGGAAGGCACCAGGATGAGCGTCGACACCACGACCACCGCGGCGACGGAGCGTTCCGAGGAGGAGACCGTCCGCCGGATCCTGACGGGCACGGGCGACACCTGGGCGATCGTGGGCCTCTCCTCGAACCGGGCGCGCGCGGCCTACGGGGTGGCGGCCGTCCTCCAGCGCTTCGGCAAGCGGATCGTGCCGGTGCACCCGAAGGCGGAGACGGTGCACGGGGAGCCGGGTTACGCCTCGCTCGCCGACATCCCCTTCCCCGTCGACGTCGTGGACGTCTTCGTCAACGGCGACCTGGCCGGCGCGGTCGCCGACGAGGCGCGGGAGATCGGCGCGAAGGCGGTCTGGTTCCAGCTCGGCGTCGTCGACGAGGCCGCGTACGCCCGCACGACGGAGGCGGGCCTGGACATGGTGATGGACCGCTGCCCCGCGATCGAGCTTAATTCCCTAGGTTAGCAGCACGAAGAAGCCCCGGTTGCTCTCCTACGGGGGAGGGAGAACAACCGGGGCCGGCAGGGGACGACGATTCGCCGTCTCCGTCCCCTGCGGGCGTGCAGTGTGCCACCACTGCACTTGCACGGACGGGGGCACGCGGACCTCACCGGGCGCCCCCGCCCGCTCTCCGCGTCGGCAGTCGCGAGCTGCGCGACGCGGGCTCGTACCGCTCCCTCCTACGACGAGGGAGCGGAGCTCTATTCCTTGGGCTCCACGGGCACGACCACCGCGATGTCGTCTACATGGGTGGCGAAGATGCCATGGCGAGTGCCCGCGCGGTGGTCGATGCACGCGTTCGACGCGCTGTCGACGTCCTCCGTGGGGCCTACCGACCACCCGCACCCCTGGTGCGTGCACCGGTACGTCACGGACGCCGGATTACCGGGGACCCGATGCAGGCGGTACGTCTCGAATCGGTACACAGCCCTGACGCTCATCGCTTCACCGTCGGCAGGGACGAGAAGCGGAGCTTCAGCGGACGATGCGGATGGTTCCTGATCTCTACGGCGCAATCCGTCGCCGCCGACTCGTCCGTTCCCCGGTATCGCCGGTAGCGCGTCGACAGGTCAGCGCAGATCGTGCAGCCGGGGTGCGGCTCGGGGTCGGGGAGAAGTATCCCGGGGAGATCGATCGGGAATTCCTGAACGGTCTGGATCATCACGCCTCCTTCTGCACAGGCGTGGTCAGCACGCGGATACGCGCCGCCTCGTCGTCCGTCGGCCGGCGGAGTTCTTCCGACTCGACTTCCCACTCACGCCCTCCGCCCGGCGGGACGAGGCAGGCGCGCCCCGCGAAAAGATCCGTCACCCGGCCGATCCGACCGTCCCTGTCGACGGCATACCTGGCTTTTGCCGGCTGCCAGTGCTCCTCCATGCCTAACCGCCCTTCCTCCAGACGGAGGTTCGTCCTAAACCAGCGCTGGGACTAGGGGCAGGAGTAGGGGCAAGGCGCCCCCGTTCACCCGTTTGCCCATGTCAAGGGGCAGAGCTAGGGGCAAGATGGGGGCATGACGATCGGGGCACTGATCCGGGATCTTCGCGAGGCTCGCGGATGGAGCCAAGGGCGACTAGCGTCGGCGATCAACGACGCCTTCGGAACGAACCTGGAACGGGAGTACGTCAGCCGCTGGGAGCGTTGCAAGGCAACACCGGGGCCGTTTTACCTCCGGTGTCTGTCGGCCGTCCTAGACGTGCCCCTAGCTGTCCTGGAGGGTGAAGTGCGGCGCCGCGACTTCCTGACTGACGCCGTGGGTGCCGCCATAGCTCCCGTCGTCGCTTCGGACCTCCTCAGTGAGGGGTTTGCCGCTCGTCTCCGCGGTGGGCCCTCCATCGACGAATGGGAGAGCAAGCTAGCGACGTACGGCACGGAGTACATGTCTCTGGGGGCCGCAGACATCCAGCGACGTGTAAGCGCCGAACTCGTCGCAGTGCAGCAGCAGTTGGAGAACCCCCGACTGTGGTCCGTCGCTAGCCGCCTGATGACGCTCTACGCGAAGACGTTCCCCGGATCGGACGGGTCGAAGGCGGTCCATTGGTACCGCATGGCCGCACAGGCGGCAGACGAGTCCGGGGACGACGACGCACGCGTATGGGTTCGCGGCCGGGCTGCTATTGCTCTGGGTTACGAGGGGGCCTCACTCGGCGTCGCTGACGTACTGGCTGACCAAGCCATGGCCATCAGTGACCGCCCGTCTCTCGGACTCCTCAACGCCGTCTTCGGTAAAGCTCATGCCGCAGCTCTCCGGGGCGACGTCGGCGAGGCCCGTCGGCTCCTGGAGGAGGGTCGCCGCATCTTCGACAAGGCCGGGTCACACGAGCAAACCAGTGACTACGCGGTGCCGTGGTGGCGGGTCAACGTCTTCATGTCGCTTCTCCTCGCTCGTCTCGGCGACGAGCGAGGAGCCGTCGAGGCTCAGGATGCCGCTCGTCGAGAGCTACCCGCCGCGCTGCCCCGGTTCGCGACACACCTGGAGCTGCACAGGGGCCTCATGCTCGCCAGGGCCGGCGACAAGCAGGGTGGATTGGCCTACGCGACAGCCGCCATGGATCAGCTACCGCCAGAGAAGCACTCACTAACACTGCGGATGCTCATGGACGAAATCAGGGCCTAGAGCCAGCCGAAGAAGCGTGCCTTCCGTCGCCACAGCCGGCCGTGCTCTGGAGTGCACCACAGCTTCACGCGGCCCGGCCCCTGCGTCTGAGGCACGTCAGCCCCGCAGTGCTGGCACGTGGTCGGCTGCTCCTTGACGGGCATGTTGTTGAACATGGTCGTCCTCTCGAATATCTATGGGCAGGTGCCCCGTGCCATGTCGGCATCGGGGCACCCGGGGGTGTGCTCGTCCGTCCCCATGGCGGGGGCGAAGCTAGCGGGTGATCAGACGCGGCGTCCGTATTCGAGCGCCCGCGCTGTATCGGCGTCACGGATGTTGATCTCCGTGCGCACGATGTCCGTAATCTCGCGGTCGCCGATGTAGACATGCACGTCAGCGTGAATCTGTGCCGGTCCGCCGCGCCCGGCTCCCGCGGGAATCGTCGACGCCGCACGGGCCATCGCCATGGACTCGCTGTTGCTGTAGACCTGCGCGGGGTGGAGGAAGCGGACGAGCTCGGGCCCGTGCTCGCCGACCCACGCAACCTCCCCCGCTGCGGGGAAGCCGCCCGACCCGTATCCGCCCGGACGGTTGTAGGCCGTCGGGAGCGAGCCGTAGCGGTCCATCGCGTAGCGCATCGAGGCGTAGACGTTCGCGAGAGGGTTCACCGAGACGCCGTGCAACTTCGGGCCGACGCTGCGCATGATGCCGGCATAGGCGTCGAAGGTGGGCCTGATTAGCTGCATCAAACCGACCGACGGTGTGCCGTTCACGGCGTTGATGTCCCAGTCGTTGACGGCAAGCGGATTACCGCCAGACTCCTGATTAAGGCGCCGCAGCGTCAGGTTCGCGTGGTCAACCGGGTTGCCGGTCATCCGGAGCGCCTGGAGGACGACGGAGCGCCAACGCTCGACACCCTTCCCGCCCGTGCCGTCGTTGGCCATCAGGAACGGCATCGGGTCGACGGCGACGCCGTTCTTCCGCGCCTCCAGGTGGAGGTGCGGGCCGGTGACGTTGCCCGTTGCACCGACCTGGCCGATGACCTGGCCGGCTCGGACCTGCGCCCCAGCGTCGACGAGCATCTTCGACATATGGGCGTAGAGGGAGCTCATCCCGCCCCCGTGGTTCACGGTGACGTGGATGCCGTAGGGGCCGCCGTTCTTCGCCAAGCTGACCCGTCCGTCGTCGACGGCCCGGATCGCGGTGCCGACGGCTGCGGGGAAGTCGAGACCGCTATGGCGACCAGATGCCCACATCGAACCCTGCTTGCCGAACGGGGTGCCGAAGGGAGCGTTGACGGGCATGGTCCACGAGCCGCCGGCGACGTCCTTCTTCGTCCCGTCAGGGCCGAAGCCGAGGAAGTCGAGCGCCTTGTCCTTGAGCTTCGTCAGGAAGTTGATCGGGATTCTTCCGATCTGCCTCGCCCACGGGTTTGTCAGAATGCCCTTCATCTGATCGGTAATCAGATCCTTGGCCTTACTGAACACCGCGAGCGGGTTACTGAAGAAGTCGCCGACGTCGTCCGCGCGGTCCTTCAGCCATCCGACGATGCCGCCTTCGGCGTAGCCGCCCTGGAACTGGGCGAGCGACTGGCCGTGCATGGCCGCCTTGTTGACGGCGTAGAGGCGAGCACGCTCGTACGGGTCACGCATCGCTTCGGAGACGTAAACGCCTTCGCCGCGACGCATCGGGACGAGCTGATCGTCCCCGTCCCTCCAGGAGGACTGGCCCGGCAGAATACCACCGCGCGCCCAGCCAGAGAGATCCATCTTTTCGAGCTTGTCGGCGCCGGTGATGCCCGCCACCTTGTTCCACAGGGGAACGATGCCCCCGTTGTACACGTGCTTGATGACGAATTTTACGGGCTTCTTCGCGATATCCGCGACGGCGTCCCACGCCTTCTTAATGGCGTCACGCGCCACGGCAAAGCTGTCGGCCACAGCGTCGATGGCTTTGTTGATGCCGTCGAAGGCGGGCTTCAGGGCCTTTTTGTACAGCCAGTCGCCCTTTTCGCCGATCCAGCCGAACACCGGGTTGAGGGTCTTGTCCCACACCCACTTCGCGCCGTCACCGAGCGCCCTGATGACGTCAGCGCCGCCCCTGAACGCGGGCTTGATGGCGCTATTGTAGAGCCAGAGTGCCTTGTCGCCGATCCACTGGAAGACAGGGCGAAGACCCTTGTCCCACAGCCATATAGCCTTGTCGGCGATCCAGTCGAAGGAAGGCCGGATTGCCTCCTTCCACAGCCACTTGGCTATTTCACCAAGCGCCTTGAAGGCCAGGTACGCCGGCAGGAGCGCCCACGTCACGACGGCCGTTACGAAGATCTGCGCGGCCTCCATGATGAGCTCGAAGGAGGGCTTGATTGCGTTCTCCCACAGCCATACAGCGATGTCGCCGACACCCTTGATGGCCCACCAGATACCGTCGAACGCGGGCTTCAGGATCTCGTCCCACAGCCACATGGCAGCCGTAGCAATTCCGTTGACGGCGCCGTCGACGACCGTGCGGAACCAATCCCATTCCTGATAAGCGTAGACAACAGCCGCCGCCAAGCCTGCAACAACTACCGCAACAGTCGCGATTAGGGGACCGATTCCTGAGGTAGCCAGCGCCGCCGACAGACTCCACGTTTCCAGGGCAGCTAGACCCGTCACCGTGGCGTACAGGGACATCGCAAACGCGTACCCCGCCATTCCAAGCGTGATCGCCTTGCTTACTGCCCAGAAACCCCACAGCGTCTGTACGAGTCCAGGCATGTTTTCGGCAAGCCACGAAACGCCGTCGAACAACGGCGTCAGCACCTTCATAAGCGCCGTCGAAACTGGACTCAACGCCGTTGCAACGCCAGTCAACGCATCGAGAACGCCCGAAACGATCCCGCTTACAATTGGCGCCTGTTCAGCGACGTACCTCAGGAAGCTCTCGAATTCCGGGCTTCCCTTGAGGCTCGTCCCCCAAGCCGCGAAACGTGCCGTCAGGGTCTCCGACTTGTCGGAAATCCTGTCCATGTGGGGCAGGAATGCATCGATGATTCCGGCGATGCCCTTGAAGACGTTGCCGAATGCGATGCCGAATCCGACGACTGCCGGCTTCACGGACTTGTCGAGGTCGTCCTTGAAGGACTTCCAGAACGGTTCCTTCAGGTCCGCGCTCGCGCGGTCCATCAGTTCCTTGACGCCGGCGGCAGCACCCTTCACGAGCGGAGTGAACGACGGCAACATCTTCGCCGCCCCGTCCACCATCCGCGTGAAAATTCCGAGGACTTCGGGCTGAAGGTTGGTGTGCCACTCCTTGAAGGCGTCCTTGAGCCCGTTCACCGAATCGAAGAGGTCCCGCTGCGCCGGCGTGAGCTTCGCGAGTTCCTCGCGGTACTTCGCCTGCTTGTCGATCGCCGTCGACGTCACGGAGGACGACGACAGCCGGGCCGACTCCAGGGAGCGTTCGGCGGACTCGACGCTCTCCGCGGCCGACACCTGGGCCTCTGCCGCACGGTCCACGGCGTCCGCGACACGTCGCTGAGCGTCCACGAGGTTGCGCTGAGACTCGACCTGCGAGCGGGTGGCGTCCTCCTGGGCGTCGACCACGCGACGCTGAGCGTCGGCGATGTCCTCCAGGGTCTCGACCTGCGTGCGCGCCGCAGCTCCCTGGGCGTCGGCCACAGCCTTCGCTTCGTCCTTGACCTTCTGCTGAGCTTCGACCAGCCGGTCCTGGGCGGCGGCTATCTCGTCGGTCTCCAGGACTGCACGCTTGCTGTGGTCGGTCAGGGAATCGCGGAGCTCCTTGATTTCCTGCCGCTGACGCTTGAGACCGTGCTCCGCCTCGTCGGCCGCGAGCTTGGCCCGCTCCTTCTGGAGATCGGTCGCCTTCGGGTCCGCCATCACCCGGGCGAGCTCTTCCTGAGCCTCCCGGACGCGAAGGACGGCGTCCCGCTCGTCGAGGGAGGCGTCCTCCAGGCGCTCGTGCGTGTCCTTGCGCTGGCGCTCCAGCTCCTGGCGCTGGCGTTCCAGGTCCGCAAAGGCCCGCGCTCGGGCGTCGGCGAGCTCCTGTTCCGCCTTCTGCGCGTCGCGCTTGGCGTCAGCGAGGGAGCGCTCAGCGCGCTCGACGGACTCGGCCGCCTGACGCTGCTGGTCCGCCGCGCGCGTAACGGCCTGCGCAAGGGAGCGCTCGGCGTCTTCGATCGCGCGGAGGGACTGCCGTCGCTGCTCCGCGGCACGGATGCCGGCCTGCGCGAGTGCCCGCTCCGCGTCCTCGATGGAGCGGTTGGCCTGCGCGATCGTGCGGGCCGCGTTGCGGTGGGCGGCTGCGAGCGACGCCTGAGCACCTTCGAGCTGAAGGGCCCTGGACGCGGCCGTCTGCGCGGCTGCTGCGCCACGTCGAGTAGCGGCGTCCGCGTCTTCCTGCGCGGCCGTCTGCGCCGTCAGCGCCTTACCCACGCCCATAATGGCGGGGACCGCAACGAGGGCGAGGGAGCCGAAACCGGCGGCCGCGACGGCCGTCATGGAGACGACGGCACCAAGCCCGCCGGCGATGACGGGTCCCAGGGGAATGGCGAGCAGAGCAGCCATCTCGATCCCGAGCGCCATCAGCGACATGCGGGCGCCGCTCGTGTCGACCTTGACGTCGACTTCGGGATCCGCGTTGTCGACGGCCGCGATCTCCGCACGGATCTCCGCCAGAGCGGCGCGGGCGGTCGCGGTGTCAGCGCGGACAGAGACTTCGGGGTGCGTGGCTCCGAGCCGCTCCAGTTCGGCTTGGATCCGCGCCACTTCCGCTTCCGCGGCTTCCGTCGAGACGTCGATGCCGATTCGCTTGCCGGCCAGGGTCTCCAGGCGAGCCCGAAGACGCGCGAGCTCGGCGTCAACGCCAGTGTCGGAGAGACGGACGTCGAGGCGGGGCATCGCGCGGAACGCGACTTCGAGCTTCCGCCGCAGGCTGTTCGCGAAGGCGCCACCCGACTCGGAACCCTGCCGGCTTGCCGACGTCTGCGCAGCACGGCCGCCAGAGGTGATCGCCTCCGAGAGCGAAGGCGCAATTTGCCGCACCATGGCGTCGGCTATGTGTTCCCCGAGGACCCGCCCCGCCTGCTGCCCAACGCGATCCGCGGCAGGGATGACGATCGCCTGAAGCTTCTGGTGAAAACGTGGGGCGACGGGAACGACGTCTACGCCGGCGGTGCCGACGATGTCCAGGTCAACGGCCATCAGAACTCCACCAGGGGGCCCATGTCGAACGGCTCTCGTCGCGCGTTCAGTCGACGTCGAAGCTCCTCCAGCCCCTCCAGGGCTCCGGGCGTCGCATCCGTGACCGGCGCCGCCGAGAGCGACCGTTCAAGCCAGCAGAAGTCAGCACAGGCGTGCGAACAATGCACGGTCGGGAGTAGGGAGTCACCGACCTGCACCAAGAGGGGCAGGAAGGTACAGCCGTCGCGGGCGCACGGATCGTTCAGGTTTGCGGGCATGAGGAACCTCTCAAGTTGGGAAACGCAGAAGGCCCACAGCACGGGGCTGCGGGCCTTCAAGTGGTCTGAAATTTAGATGGGTTGTGGGAAATCGGTGGTACAGTGTGGCCACTGCCGGGCCCCCAGTGGGTGCTCGCCAGCGGGAACGGGCCTTAGGGCTTCCGGTCCCTAACCGCCTCCAGCTCCCAGCGCGGAGAGCGTGGTACACCAAGAAAATCTGACTTAAAGGATCAAGAACTAGCTTCTTCGAGATCCGCTGAGCCCCGCTAGTACGGGGCTTGCTGGGTAGCGCATCTCGGCTTCGACTACACACGCGTGTGGTCGGGCCGAGTGCGCGTGCGCCCCGGTCCGGCCACCCAAGAAGGGTGAAGGACCACATGGAAACCGTTGGCTGGGTTGCGTTCAGTGTGAGCGCCATTGGCGGCGCTCAGCTCGTCGTCCGGCACGCTCTGGAACAGATCCCCCCACTCAGCAAGAAGGCGACGCTGGCGGTTCGTTCGTTGCGCGCCCTTCGTGATGAACTTCGGAAGGGCAAGGGGGGCGAACCCCCCACCGAAGCTAGCGCTATGTGAGCTGGTCGACTAGCGCTGATGCATCAGCGAGGATCGACGGGGCGTTGCCGTGTCGGCGCCCCGTCATCGCGATGTAGCGGCCGGTCCCGTAGATCTCCACGGCCGTACCGTCGGGGCGCCGGATGCGCCGTCCCTGTCGGACGTCAGCGCGGCCCCAGATGTGCAGCCCGTCGCCGGACGGGGACACCTCTACGTAGGTGGCGCCCGCGTCGCGGAGGATGGCTGCGGCCCACGGCGCCAGGCGGCCCGTGAGGGTGTTGATGCAGTGGTCCAGGTCGATGCAGACGATGTCGTCCTCGTCGGAGAGGACGAAGCCCAGACCGACGCCAGCCGTCGAGGCGGAGGCGTCTTTGTACGTGCTCCACGTCCGCGGGTCCGTCGAGGACGCCGGCATGCCGGCGACGGTCAACGGGCGCTTGTCCGCAGCGCGTCGGACCCACCTGTCGCGGGTCGTCAGCTCGTCCGGGAGCGCGTTCTTCGCTGCACGGGACAGAGCCTTGCGGCAGCGAGGAGAACAAGTGCGGGCGTGCGAGCGCGCCATGAGCGGAAGCTCGTTGGGGCACATCGCGCACGTCCTCTTCATGAGCGAAGCTCCGCGATGAGGCGCAACGCTTCAATGGTCAGGGGCGTCCGATCAGGGCATTCGCCAGCCGTAATCTGGGAGATCGTGTGACCGCATCCCCACTCGCCATCCAAATCGGCTTCGTACGCCAACACGAGCTCGACCAGCCGATCAAACAGTTCGCGGCGCCGGTCTACCGTATCCATGGGTTCATCCTACTGGGGGGCAGGTCACACTTTCAAGCCTCTCATCTGCGGATATGCGCTCGTCCACTATGCCGGGCGAGTCACACTTTCACCGCTGGAGCGGCGCTCAGCACCCCCTAGAAGGGGCTGTATGGTCGCCTCCGGGCCTACCGCGGACCGGGGGCCGGCGGGCCCTTTCAGATCCCCCAGACCCGTACAGAGCGCGAGGACCAGCACCTGTACGGTCTTGGAGGTTGCTCGGAGGGGTCCATGCCCCTGGGGTCAAGCGCCTGACACGGATCCTCTAGGCGCTTACCGTGACGTCCATGAGCTTCAGGAATCACGTCACGGCAGCACGACCGGATACGGCGGCTGCGGCTCGACTCAAGGCCGGCCACAAGGTATTCGCGTACCGCGTCCAGGTGTCTCAGCAGCCGACGAACGACATGACGCAGCTCGCCGACGCCATCGAGGCGGTAGAGGCTGTGGGCTGGCGCCGGGCGCGTCAATCCGACCGTTAGCGGTTCTCCCACGTGAGGTCGTTGGTCCAGAACGGGTTGCGGTTCGTCGGCTTCGGCCCCGGCTTCTTCGCCGGGCGCCGGCCGTCCTCGTCGAGCCCGTGGCGCTCGCGGTAGAGCGCGGCGCCTGCGCTGACGCTGCCCCGTCCGCCAGAGCTCGCTACATCGACTCCGCGGGGGCCGCCGGAGCGGTACACAGGCGCGGGCGGCTCTGGGGTGCCGAAGGCTTCCACGAACGCCACGGCGTCCGCCTGGAGCTCCTCGTCTGTCTCGCCGCGCAGGCGGGCGCACAGCGCTGGGGGAAGGCCGTGAGCCTCGCCAGCGGCAAGCTGCGCGGGGGTGGGGTCAGTCATCGGGTTACCTCTCTCACTTCAGGGTGATGTCGGGGGTGCGCTCAAACCCGTGCCGCTTCGGCTCCGGGTGCGCAGGGATGATCCGCTCGCGCGGGGTGTAATCGTGGACGTAGTCGTCAGAGACGCCGCAATCCACAGCGTCTTCAGCCTCCAGCGCCTCGAAGCTCGTCGGCACCCATACGTTGGGGAGCTCTGCCAGGTACACGAGATACGGGACGTCGTAGTAGCCCGACGTCATGGCGCGCATGATGTCCTCCGGGACGCCGTCGAGCGTGATGCCCGCCGCCTCGAAGTAGCCCTTCTCGCGAAGCTCCTTGAGTCGGTAGCCGTCGCCCAGCGGCCTCAGGATGTCGAGCTGAGCCTGGCGGATGTTCCGCAGTGTGCCCAGCATGCTCGTGAGCGTCTTCCACGCCGCCGGCGCCTTGCCTCCACGCTGGATTGCCTCTTCCGCGGAACGCGCGCCGCCCAGTTCGGCGGCTGGCTTCTTCACCTCCGCCAGGAACTCCGTCAGGCGCTTCCCGAGCGCTTCAAGGGCCATCTCCGCGCCGTCGGTCGTCCGCAGGTAGTCCAGGTGGTAGCGAAGGCTGTTGATGCCCTCACTGAGCCCCAGCGCCTCCGATTCGGCTTCCAGAGCGCCCCTGTAGGCGTCGGCCGCGCGCGTCCCGATGTCATCGGGGAACTCGGCGCCGGCACGCACGGCCGTGGCCGCCTCGTCGAACACCCTGCGGCGAGCCTGATCAGGACTCGGGACGTCGCCCAGGGCCCTTCGGCGTTCCTCCAGCTTTCGGAGCTGCGTCTCTGCGTGCACGACGTCAGGAACGGCGCTCCATGCGGCGCGGTACTCAGGGTTGGCAATCATTCTTACCTCTCTCGGGCATGAAACTGGCCCCGTCGGATGACGAGGCCAGGAAGGGGTCTATACGGGCGCCTAAGCGGCGCTCCACTGGGGTGAGTCGCGGAACATCTCCGCCCTCTCGATGCGCGCCAGACGCTTGCGCTCCAGGACGTCAGCCGACGTGCGGGCGTACCGCTCTCGCTCGACGGCAGCGCGGCACTCACGGCACCTGGCGGACAGTCCTTGCCGCCCCATGGGGTCACGGCTGAAGTAACGGACATCCCGGGGAAGGAGTCGTCCGCACAGCGTGCACGGGCGGTCGCTTGAATGGGGGGTGGGCACGTCGGCCATGGGCACTCCTGTTCCTGGCTTCCTCGCGTTCCTGGCGAAAGTTGGGCAAAAAGAGAAGCACTGCCCGTCGGACAGTGCTTCGAAAGTCAGAGCCCTGCGCCGGAGCTCGCCGACGTTCGCGGAGGAGAGAGAGAACGCGGCTCGTCGGGTGCTCGACGACGCAGGGCAGCGCGCCACCCGCCGAGAGGAGGGAGCGGGGGCGCAGTCAGCGGAGGGTCGGGAGCCGCGCCCAAAGCCGGCGTCCGCGAAAACCCCTCCTACTTTAGTTATGGGGGGCGTGTTACGTAAAATCGCGAAGATGAGGCATTTGCCCCTCAAATGGTTACACAGTCGTTATGTTGGCCTTGCAATGTGAGATTGAATCAGCGACTCCGCCCATCCTTACTAGCGGACACTCTGTGTAACTGAGCCCTGAAGGGGTCGAACGCGGGGCGCTGAACGCCCTCAAAGCCGTGAACGCCTCAAGGCGCCTTCCTGCGGCCCGTAACCACCGCAATGCACCCGAGTGACCTAGATGCATTCCAGGGCCTCAGAGGTGCCCTCACGGGCCGTTTCGAGCCTCCTCCGCCTCGTCGCCTCCGTCCGACTCGACGTCGAGCAGGCGCCCCCGCCAAACCGGGGTCCAAAGTGCCGAACCGAATAGCTTTCTCCTTTTCTCTATAACGCGTTAAGGGAAAAGTAGAAGTTAGGGTCTAGTTTGACCGTTCCGGCCATTTCCGCAGGTCAGGACGGTGCCAAACTCCCCACAGTTCGCCCCGGTCCGACCCGTCCGGAGGACGAGGATGCCGCTCGACGTCACCAGGAACGCCGACGACCCGCCTCCCACGGGGTGCGGGGGGCGGGTATCGAGGGCGATTCGGTTACCGAGTGTTACGCGTCTACGCGCCCCTGGCGCCGCGCCTCGTTCAGGCATCCGCCGCAGAATTCGGCGGGGATCCAGACTCCTTCGACGAGCGTCGGCATGGGGTCGTCCTCGTCGGGCTCTCCGCACCACCCGCACACAACCATGAAGTCGAACGACTCCAGGTCATCGAGGTTCATCACGGCCATGTCCGCCTCGTCGCTCGACGCCTCCGCCCACAGAACGGCCGCGTCGACGTTCTCCAGGTAGGAGCCCTCGTCGTACACGAGGGTGTCGTAGGCCCGGACGTCGTAGTCACGCCCCATCGCGATCACCGCTGGTACCTGCATGCGGACAGCGACTTCGTGGGCCAGGGCCGTGACGTCGGCCAGGCCGTCAGGGGTGGACGTGTCGCCGACGACGAGGACGGCGTTCAGACGCTCGCGCCGGGGGGAGAAGTGATATGCCATGCTGGATCGCTCCTTCACGGGAGTGCGCAGCCCCGGAGACTCGGCCAGAGGAACACCGGGGCTGCACCCTTTCCCGCTCTCACGGGGTGGTTGACCACCTTCAAGATGACACATGGTCGACAGGTGGTCAACCACCCTGGCATCATTGAGTCATGGCTAGCCAACACAAGCACCCCCTTCGCGGGCTACGAGGTATCGACAGCGATCTGTGGGACGCTTTCGACCACGCGGCGAAGGCCGTCGACAGTGACCGCTCAGCGGTTCTCCGTCAGTTCATGGAGTACTTCGTAAGCCGCCCAGGAGCGGTGCTCCCGACGCGTCCGCTGGCGGGAACGTGGTCGACACCATCCGACTCCTGAGCAACGCAAAGAGGCCCCGTAGTAGCGGGGCCTCTCGCGTGCCTAACGTCAGTCCGTGTTGCTCGGTGGCTCGACAGACAGCCACTTCACGTGGAGGCGGTCGCGGACCGGTCGGCGATCCCCCTGTCCCGTGGACGGGAGTAGGACGAGTTCATCGATGGCACAGCGCAGCAGCATGCGTTTGTCCGCGAGCGTCGCGGCGTGCCACGCCTCCGCCAGGAGGGAACCGTCGAGAAGCGGCGTGAGGTCCGTTTGCCTTTTCAGCTCCTCCATCTCTGTCCGGAGCGACGAGATCTGATCGTCGAGCGCCGACGAGATCCGGGCGTAGCGCTCCTCAGGCATGCGGCCCTTGACGAAGTAGGCATCGTCCAGCTCTGCAAGCCTCCGCTCCGCGTCGTCCAGTGCTGCCCCGACGTGACGCTTACGCTCTGCACGTTCCGGATCCTGGTAGGCCAGCCATCGAGCCCCAATCTCATGAAGAACAGGGTCGTCCGGCTCCAGCGCGGAGACGTGGGTAACCCACATCTCCCCCACCACGAAGTCAACCCGCGCCACAGAAGTGCGGACTCCAGGACAGGCAGTCTCTCCACCTTCCATGCGCGTTCGGCATCGATACGACTCGCCACCCGAAACGAGTCCCACCTTGCAGTGCGGGCATCGCAGAATGCCGGTGAGGATCTTCGCCGCGGAGCGAACCCCGTGCCCCCGCTTGATTCCGCGGACCGTCCGGCCCGCAATGAGAGACCGGATGGCGTACCACTCTGTCACCGACACAACGCCAGTGCCGCAGACAACAGGCTTGCCTTCCACGTCAAGCAGGGGCTCAGCCTTCCAGCCCCACTTGTCCACAGGGTTCCCGTACTCGTCAGTCTGGCGCTCCCTGAAGGGAACGAGGCCAGCCCAGAGCGGGGAATGCGCCATGCGGGAAATGGCATTGGCAGACCAATGCCGGCCTGAACGGGTACGGGCCCCCTCTCGGGTCATGGCATGAGCGACGGTCGTCCCGGCTTCTCCGTTCAACAACGCTTCGGCGATCTTTCGGGCCGTCGGGTACTCGTCCGGGTGGGGCCCCACCTTGCCGTCGCCGACGTGCTTGACGCCGTAAGGCGGCTTACCCCCTGGTGCTCGCCCGATGATGCGGTGCGCCTCTAGGCCAGTCTGCACACGGAGGGCGATGTCCTTTGCCTCGTCCTTGGCTCTCTCCGAGAGGATGGCGAACACAATGCGACCGCCCTTACTGCTGTCCAGCCCTTCAGTGATCGACACGAGGCGGGCACGCCGGCGGTCGAGTTCATCGAGGAGCGAGCCGACGGCCCCCATGCCGCGCCGGTCCAATCTGTCCGTCTTCCACACAGCGAGGCACTTTGACCGCCCAGCAAGGACGGCCGCCTTCGCGTTTTCAAACTCGTCCCGACGAATGTGCTGCTTACTTGCGCTGCGCTGCTCGAACCAGACGTGCCGGATCCCGAGCCCCTCCGCATGAGCCCACCTGACAGCGTCGCGGAGGTGGCGCCGCAGGGTGGCCAGATCCTCCATCTTCTTGGAGCGCCGGAGGTAGAGGTCTACGAGCTCGCTCGGGTCACCCGTGGCGGGCTTGTCGAGCCCGAGTTCCTCCAGCTCTTCAGGTGTCAGCCCGAGCGCCGCTAGCGCGTCGGTGTCTTCCCGTTCCATGCTTCTCCCCTGATAGGGACCTCCCCGATGCAGGGCAGTATCACATGGGGAAATACACCCTAGCTGCCCCGCGATCGAGATCCCGCGCCTGGGCTGAGCGGTCGCGCGGCCGCCTCCGTGCGGTCCCGGTCAGGCGGCCGGGAGGCCCAGGCCCTCCAGGACGACGGCGTTCGGGAGTTGGGCGAACGCCTTGCCGGGGAGGATGATCTTGCCGCGGCGGCGGCCGCTGCCGACGAGGACCCACGGGGTGTCGACGACGGCGGCGTCGACGAGGAGGGGCCACTCGGCGGGAAGGCCGACGGGCGTGATCCCGCCGTACTCCATGCCGGTGTCGCCGGTCGCCGTCTCCATCGGGGCGAAGCGCACCTTGCGCGCGCCGAGGTGCTTGCGCACGACTCCGTTGACGTCGACGCGCGTCGCCGACCCGACCACGCACGCGGCGAGGGTCGTCGTCTCGCCGCGCTTGCCGACGACGACGACGCAGTTCGCGGAGGCGTCGAGGAGGGCGGGGCCGTGGTGCTCGACGAAGACGGCGGTGTCGGCGATGGCCGGGTCGGTGTCGACGTAGAGGATCTGGTCGGCCGGGACCGGGCCGCTCCAGGCGCGGACGGCCGCGGCGACGGGCGGGGTGAGCAGGTCGAGGCGGTCGGGGGCGGGTCGGACGTCGGCGAAGTCTCCGATGGGTGCGCGCATGCGCGCCACGCTAACGGCTCCCGTCCGCGGCGCGGCCGGCCGTCTCACCGTACGAACGGGCCGTTCAGCGGGCGGGCGGGATGGAGACGGCCATGGTCATCTCGACCGTCTCCCCGCCGTCGTTGCGGTACGTGTGCGGGGCCGCGGCCTCGAAGACGGCGGAGGTCCCGGCGGGGACGGTGTGCTCGACGCCGTCGACGACCAGGGTGAGCACGCCGGCGACGACGTGGAGCAGCTCCGTGGTGCCCTGCGGGTGCGGGTCGGAGGCGCTGCCCTCGCCCGGCACCAGGGACCACGACCAGAGTTCGAGGGGGCCGCGGGCCTCGGTGCCGACGAGCAGGGTGGTGTGGCTGCCCGCCGGGGTGGACCACATGCGGACGGCCTGCTCCGGCGGGACGAGACGGACGTGGGGGCCCTGTTCGTGGTCGAGGAGGGTGGTGATGGAGACGCCGAGGGCGTCGGCCAGCTTCACGGTGGTGCCGACGCTCGGATTGGACCTGGCCTGCTCGATCTGGATGATCATTCCGCGGCTGACCCCGGAGCGTGCGGCGAGCGCGTCCAGGGTGAAGCCCCGCTCGTTGCGCCAGCGCTTCAGATTGCGGGCGAGCGACTGGGTCAGCTGGTCGAGATCCGACACGTTCCGTCCAATATCCTGGATGACATCGTTCAACAGACCGCACTACGGTGAGGTGCGCCCGATCGTGCAGTGCACTGTACTGCCCCCGACCGGTCCGCCCCTGCCCGCGCGGGGCCCGTGTCCGCCGCGTCCGCCCTGGCCACCGCCCTTCCGCGGGGCCCCGCCGGCCGCGCGGCGCGGACCGGTCCTCGCGTCCGCCGGCCGCTATCCGGCCGTGACGGCGTCCGCCGCCTCGGCGTTCCCGTCCGCCTCGGCCGCCGGCCTCTCCCCCGCCTCCGCCCGCTCGGCCTCCCAGGCCGCCAGCGCCGCCAGCTGCTCCGGGGTGACGTCCTCGGGGACCGGCCTCGGGGCCGGGGTGCGCAGGGGCGGCTGCCAGCCCCGCTCCGGGTCCCAGCGGCGGACGACCCTGGCCGGCGCGCCCGCCACCACCGAGTGGTCCGGCACCTCGCCGCGCACCACCGCGCCCGCCGCCACCACGACGTTGCGGCCGATCCGCGCGCCCGGCAGGATCACCGCCCCCGTGCCGAGCCAGCAGCCGGGGCCGATCGAGACCGGTTCGGAGCGCGGCCACTGGCGGCCGATGGGCTCGTGCGGGTCGTCGTAGCTGTGGTTGGTCGAGGTGATGTAGACGTACGGCCCGCAGTAGGTGTCCGAGCCGATGGTGATCGTCGTGTCGGCGATGACGTGGCTGCCGCGCCCGAGCACGACGCCGTTCCCCAGGGTGAGGACGGTCTCCGTGCCGAGGTCGAGCCCCGGCAGCATCCCGGCGGTCAGGGTGACCTGCTCGGCGATGATGCAGCACTCGCCGATCTCGATCCACCGCTCGCCGAAGACCGTGCCCTGCGGGAAGGCCAGCCGGGTGCCGGCGCCCAGCCGGCGGAACTTCAGCTTCCCCGGGTGCTCCGCGGTGACCGCGCCCGCCTGCTGCGCCCAGCGCCGGCCGCCCTGGAGGGCGTGGGCGACGACCCGGCGCCGCCAGGCGGCGAGGGAGGAGAACGTGTTTCCGTTTCTGGGCACCCCGACACCGTAGTCGGCGGTGCGGGACCTGATCGGCGCGGTCCCCTGTGATGTCCGTCATGGGCGCGGCATAAGGTGCGGGCAGACAACCGGAAGGCGCGACACCCCCACGGCCGCACGGGCCGTACGGACCCTCAGGAGTGACCCCATGGCAGAGGCGTTGATCAAGGCCGTCGGCGGCAAGGAGCCGAGCGTCGACCCGTCCGCCTTCACGGCCCCGACCTCGGTGGTGCTCGGCGAGGTGACGCTCGGCGCGCGGGCCAGCGTCTGGTACCACGCGGTGCTGCGCGCCGACTGCGGCCCCATCACCGTCGGCGAGGACTCCAACGTCCAGGACAACTGCACCGTCCACGTCGACCCGGGCTTCCCCGTCTCGATCGGCGACCGGGTGACGGTCGGGCACAACGCGACCGTGCACGGCTGCGTCATCGAGGACGACGTGCTCGTCGGCATGGGCGCGACGGTGCTCAACGGGGCCCGGATCGGCGCGGGCTCGCTCGTCGCCGCGCAGGCGCTGGTGCCGCAGGGCATGGAGGTCCCGCCCGGTTCGCTGGTCGCCGGCGTCCCCGCGAAGGTCCGCCGTCCGCTGACGGAGGAGGAGCGGGCGGGCATCCGGCTGAACGCCGAGATGTACCTCCACCTGGCCAAGGGGCACGCCGAGGCGTACGAGGACTGACGGCCGGGCGGCGGACGGCGGAGGGCGGCGCCCGGAACCAGGTTCCGGGCGCCGCCCTCCGTCACGTACGGGTGGGCGCGTCCCCGCGCGGGCTCAGTCCGCCGCGACCGTCTCCCGCGGCCTCTCCTCCGCCTCCCGCCGCGGCTCCGGGTGCCGCTCGGCGGCCGCGGCCGCCTTCTTGGCGCGGTTCTTGATGACGAGCATCGAGGTGACGCCGATCAGGACGGCGAGGACCAGGCCCAGCCAGGAGAACCGCTTCAGCCACGCCTCGGCGACGACGCCGACCGAGTAGACGACGGCGGTGGTGCCGCCCGCCCACAGGATGCCGCCGAAGACGTTGGCGAGGAGGAACTTCCAGTACGGCATCTTCAGGACGCCCGCGAGCGGGCCGGCGAAGATCCGCAGCAGGGCGACGAAGCGGCCGAAGAAGACCGCCCACATGCCCCACTTCTGGAAGGAGCGTTCGGCGAGGGCGATGTTCGCCTCGCTGAAGTGCTTGGGGAACCTGCCGCCGAGCCAGGCGAGCAGCGGACGGCCGCCCCTGCGGCCGATCGCGTACCCGATCGAGTCGCCGATGATCGCCCCCGCGGTGGCACAGGCGCCGAGCACGTACGGGTTGATGTCGCCGTGCTGCGAGGCGAGCAGGGCCGAGCTGACGAGGACGATCTCGCCGGGGAGCGGGATGCCGAGGCTCTCCAGCCCGATCACCACCCCCACCAGCGCGTAGATGGCGACGGCCGGGATCGTCTCCAGCCATTCCTGGACGTGCAACGCGGGTTCCTCCCGTCGGACCTGCGCGGCCCCGGTCGCGGGCCGCCGCGGTGGCGTGCCCCGCGTCGGGCACGCCGGGGCAGCCTACCCGCTCGCCCCGAACGGATCTCGACGGTCGTCCGCGGCCCGGGGCCCGCCGGCGCGGATCCCGGCGGGCCCGGCCCCCGGGCGCGGTGCGTACGACGCCCCGCCCGTTCCCCGGTCCGCCGTCCCGTGACGCGACCGCCCCCGCACCCGGGGGGAGGGTGCGGGGGCGGGGAAGTCCGTACCGGCGGCGCCGGAGGGGCCTCCGGGCGGAACGGTCCGTCAGGCGTACCGGTCCGCCGGGCGGGTCACTTGCCGGGGTCGTTGGGCCTCAGGGTCCACAGGACGGTCATCTCGCCGGTGACGGCGCCGTCCTCGCGGGTGATGTCGATGCGGACCGGGAACTCGGGGCGCTGCCCGGCGTCGAGCTCGGCGACGACCTCGGCGGCGGGGCGGCCGAGGGTCGCGGTGGCGGTGACGACGCCCTTGGCGAGCTTCTTGTACGCGATCTCGGCGCTGACGGCGAGCGGTACGGCCCGGCCGAGCTGGTCGCCGAAGGCGGCGAGCACGATGGCGCCGCTGGCGGACTCGGCGAGGGTGAACATGGCGCCGGCGTGCGGGCCGCCCAGGTGGTTGTGGTAGGCGGGCTGGTCCGGCAGGCGCACGACGGCGCGCTCGCCGGTGGTCTCCAGGAACTCCAGGTCGAGGGTCTTGGCCATGGGGACCGTGGCGGCGAGCATCTCGCCGACGGACATCTGATCTGCGCTCATGCGCCGTGATGTTACCCGCGAGTAGGAGCGTTGGCCATGCCCCGTCGGCCGACGGCCCCCGGCCGTCCCGTGCCCCGGGCGTGGCCCGGCCGCCACCGCCCCTCTATCGTTACGGGCCATGTGGCCAGGACAGCAGCCGCCCGGGGGCGAGCAGAACCCGCAGGACCAGAGTCAGAACCCGTACCAGCAGCCGGGGTACCAGCAGCCGAACCCGTACCAGCAGCCGACGCAGCCGGGCTACCCGCAGCAGGGCGGCTACCCGCAGCAGCCGTACCCGCAGCAGGGGTACGCGCAGCCGAACCCGTACCAGCAGCCGACCGTGCCGCAGTACCAGGTGCCCGGCCCGGTGCCGCCGCAGGGCCCGGGCGGGGACGGCCGGAAGCGGACGACGCTCATCGCGATCGTGGCCGCCACCGCGGTCGTCGTCGCCGGAGGCGTGACCGGCTTCCTCGTCCTGAGCAAGGACGACGAGAAGACGGACGACGCCGGCAAGCCGTCCACGAGCTCCTCGGCCCCGGTCTCCGGCACGCCCTCGGCGGAGACGGGCGAGCCGTCCGACGGTCCCACCAGCGAGCTCGACAACCCGCGCGACGGCACGACGTACGAGCCGACGGTCCCGGGCTGGAAGGTCGTCCACAACCCCCGCTACGGCACCCTCTTCGACGTCCCGCCGGAGTGGGAGGTCGGCAAGCCGACCATGCAGGTGGGCTTCGAGGACGCCAAGAAGGGCGACGGCAGTCCGCTCGTGGTCATGTCCGGCCCCGCCGACCTCAAGAGCGAGTGGTGCGCCGTCGACTCGGACAGGAACGGCAGCCCCGAGCACACGGGGCTCGCCGGGGCGGGCACCAAGGGCGCCCAGGGCGCCAAGGGGACCGCCGCCGCCGCGCAGGGCCAGGCCGGCCTGTGGGTGTGGGCCGCGTTCGCCCAGCACATGCCCGAGAAGAGCATCAAGGTCACCAAGGCCGTCCCGTTCACCACCGCGTCCGGCCTGAAGGGCAGCCTGGCCACGGCCACGGCGCCGAACGTGAAGAAGCGCAACAAGTGCGACACCGACGGCAAGTCGTTCGCCTTCAGCTTCCTCAACGCCGAGAACGACTACGCGGCCTTCGTGCTCTACGCGGCCGACGGCGTGAAGGACGAGCTCCCGGACGCGACGATCCGGAAGATCCTCTCCACGGTCCGGCTCAGCAAGCAGTCCTGACCGGCCCGCCGGCCCGCCGCTCCTCCCCCCGCCCCGGCGCTCCGTGTGACGGCCGGTCCGGTTATCGGTTTGGCAGGAGGGGGAGGCGGCGGGGATAGTCCCGGAGTGACGAAACGCCCCGCCTCCCCCCGCAGCGGCCGCCGCCCCGAATGGGCCGGACGCAACTACGTGCTGCTCACCGCCGCCACCATCGTGACCAGTCTCGGTGCCCACGGCGCCCTGATCGCCACCACCTGGGCCGTGTTCGAGTCCGGTGGCGACGCGGGCGACGTGGGCCTCGTGGCGATGGCGCGCTTCCTGCCGCTGGTCGTCTTCCTGCTCATCGGCGGCGCGGTGGCGGACCGGATACCCCGGCACCGGGTGATGGTCGCGGCCAACGCGCTCAACTTCGTCTCCCAGGCGGTCTTCGCCGCCCTGGTGCTCTCCGGCACGGCCGAGATCTGGCAGATGATGGTGCTCACCGGGCTCTGCGGCACCGGGCAGGCCTTCTTCAACCCGGCCGCCGAGGGCATGCTCATGTCCAGCGTCTCGGGCGAGCAGGCCGGCCGCGCCTTCGCCTTCTACCGGATGGCGATGCACGGCGCGGGCATCGGCGGCGCCGCGCTCGGCGGGGCGCTCGTCGCCTTCGTCGGCCCCGGCTGGGTCCTCGCCGTGGACGCGGCCGCGTTCGCCGTGGCGGGCGCGCTGCGGGCGTTCCTCGACGTCAGCGGCATCCCGGAGCGCAAGCCGGGCGGCGGGCTCTTCGCCGATCTGCGCGAGGGCTGGCAGGAGTTCATCGGCCGCCCGTGGCTGTGGTCGATCGTCGCCCAGTTCTCGGTCGTCGTCGCGCTCATCGGCGCGGTGGAGTCGGTGTACGGGCCGCTGGTCGCCCGGGACGAACTCGGCGGCGCGCGCCCCTGGGGCATCGCGCTCGCCGGCTACGGCGTGGGCACCGTCGCCGGCGCCGTCCTCATGACGCGGTGGAAGCCGCGCCGGCTGCTCCTCGTCGGCACGCTCGGCGTGTTCCCGATCGCGCTGCCCTCGGCGGCGCTCGCCATCCCGCTGCATCCCGTCGGGCTCACGGCGGTGATGTTCGTCAGCGGTGTGGCGATGGAGATCTTCGGCGTCTCCTGGATGACGACGATGCACCAGGAGATCCCGGAGGAGAAGCTCTCCCGGGTCTCCGCCTACGACTGGTTCGGCTCGACCGCGCTGCTGCCGCTGTCGACCGCCCTCGCGGGCCCGGCCGAGACGGCGTTCGGCCGGACGGAGTCGCTGTGGGGCGCGGTGGTCCTGATGACCCTGGTCACCGGGCTCGTCCTGCTCGTCCCCGACGTGCGGAACATGACGCGGCGTCCGCACGGCGTGCCGGCGGCGAAGGGCGACGCGGGCACGGGCGCCGGCGCGGCCGGCGGAAAGACCCCCGGCGCGGTGCCCGCGCCGGGGCCGTCAGCCGATGCCGAAGGCGCCCTCCGGGGGAACGGGTGACCCCACGGCCCGGGCGTCGTCGACCGGAGCGGCGTCGCCCGTGAACCGGGCCAGCGCCTCCCCGTGCTCCACGCGCGCGGGGAAGGCGTCCCTGGCGGCGCGGCGGGTGAGGCCGGGGAGGTCGAGGGGCGCGTCGGAGGCGACCAGGATCGCGTTGCCGAACCGCCGGCCGCGCAGCACCGACGGTTCGGCGAGCAGCGCCAGTTCGGGGAAGACGGCGGCGAAGGTGGCGAGCTGGGAGCGGAGGAAGGCGAAGGGCGCGCCGTCGGCCAGGTTGGCCGCGTAGGTCCCGCCAGGGCGCAGGACGCGCCGGAGTTCGCGCGCGTACGCGACGGAGGTGAGGTGCGCCGGGACCCGCGAGCCGCCGAAGACGTCGCCGACGATCAGGTCGGCCGAGGCGGCGGACGCCGCTTCGAGCCACGCGCGCGCGTCCGCCGTGTGCACGGTGACCCCGGAGCCCTCCGGCAGCGGCAGGTGCTCGGCGACCAGGGCGACGAGTCCGCCGTCGGCCTCGACGACGTCCTGGCGCGAACCGGGCCGGGTGACGGAGACGTACCTCGGCAGCGAGAGCGCCCCGCCGCCGAGGTGCAGCACGTCCAGGGGCGCGCCGTCGGCGGCGGCGCCGTCGACGACGTGCCCGAGCCGGCGGGCGTACTCGAACTCCAGGTGGCCGGGGGCGTCGAGGTCGACGTACGACTGCGGCGCGCCGTCGACCGTGAGGAGCCAGGCCCGCTCCCGGTCCACGTCGGGCATGAGACGCGCGGTGCCGTGGTCGACCTCGCGCAGGACGGGGATCTGCTCGTTCACCCCCTCATTGTGCAACCGCGCGGAACGCGCCCGCGCCCGCCCGGCGCGGCCCCGCCCGTCACCCCGTCCACACGGCGGCGACCGCTTCCGCGTGCGCCGCGGCCTGGGCGCGTCCGGCGCGGGCGGCGGCGCCCCGCCGGGCGGGGTCGAGCGCCCGGCTCCCGATCACGGCCTTGGCGGGCGCGGGGGGGGGGGGGTCCGCCCCCACGCCCACCGGCCGTCGGCCACG
>NZ_JBEZUZ010000069.1:0-43535 GCF_040636735.1 Streptomyces sp. NPDC035033
CGCGGGCGCCCCCGGGGCGGGGGTGGCGCCGCGCCCCCACCCGCGCCCCCCCCCCCGAGGCGGGTGGCAGGGAGACCTTCACGCCGTACTCGGCGTGGGCGTGCAGGAGGGCCAGCCGGCGGGCGAACGTGTCGTGCCGCTCGGCCAGCACCCGGCCGGCCCGGGCGCCGTCCTCGTAGAGGGTCGCCATGCGCAGGGGCAGCACGGTGGCGTGGGCGGCGACGGCCCGGACGACGTCGTGATGGGCCCGCGCCACCTGTTCCAGCCACGCGAGGTCCTCGAAGCGCCGGGCGAGGGCCGCCTCGCCGAAGTCGTCGCGCGGAACGGCACTGGTGACGAAGGCGAGCCGGCCGGGCGCCTCCCCGCCCCCGCCCGCCGCGCCGCCCGTCCCGCCCCGGCCTTCCGCCCCGCCCGTCCCGTCCCCGCCCCCGTCCGCCGCCCCGCCCGTCCCGTCCCGGTCTTCCGCCCCGCCCGTCCCGTCCCGGTCTTCCGCCCCGCCTCGGTCTTCCGTCCCGGCCTCGGGCAACAGCTCCACCGGCGCGTCGGCGACGCCCCGCAGGCCGGCGAGGCGGTCCCGCAGCGGCGCCGTCCCCGCCACGACGGCGTACACGTACACGACGCGGTCGTCGGGGCCCGTCACGGCTCCTCCTCGCGCCGGCCGCGCTCCTCCGCGCCCCGGCCGCGCCCCGTCCTGCCCGTCCGGCGCCCGTCGTCGCGGTCGAAGACGGACGGGGCGGAGTCCCGGCCGGTGAGCCGGTCACGGCGCAGCTCGTCCAGCTCGGCCCGCAGACGGCGGTTCTCCTCCTCCAGGGCGCTGTCCGCGTGGCGGGAGGAGAGGGTCGGGTCGTGCTCCCACCAGTCGATGCCCATCTCCTTGGCCTTGTCCACGGAGGCGACGAGGAGGCGGATCCTGATGGTCAGCAGTTCGAGGTCGAGCAGGTTGATGCGGATGTCGCCGGCGATCACGATGCCCTTGTCCAGGACCCTTTCGAGGATGTCGGCCAGGCTGGACGGTTCGCCCGAGGCGTAGGGCGCCGGAGCGGCGCGCGAGGGGAAGGAGCCGATGCGGCCGGGCAGGGGTTCGGTCACGGCGGAGCCTCGTTTCGTCGTTCAGGACGCCCCCGGCCGGTGGCGGGCGATCTCCTCCAGCCGGTCGAGGAGCGCGGACTCGTGTCGGTCGAACGTCTCCTGGTCGATCCGCCCGGCGCGCAGCTCCTCCTCCAGGGCGGCGAGCGCGCGCCGTACGGGGGCGGGGTCGTAGTACTTCCGCTCGGCCTCGTCGAGGACCTGCTGCGCGACCCAGACGACGCCGCGCACCGGCTCCAGCGGCAGCGTCAGCAACCGGCTCAGCAGCCCCATGGTCCCTCCTCTCGCGTTCCGGGCCGGCGGCCCCGTCAGCCGACGAAGCTGTAGGGCGGCAGCGGGCCGACGATCCGCAGGGCGGCGCCGTCCCCGACCTGCCGGTCGAGCCCGGCCCCGGCCTCCAGGAGGGCGTCCGCCCGGTCGTCCGGCACCAGCAGCGACAGGTTCAGGAAGGCGTCGCCCGACGCCTCCTGGGCGACGCGCTCGCGGGCGAACGGTTCCAGCGCCCGCGCCAGCTCGTCGGCGACGGCCTGCTGCCGGGCCTGCACCTGACCGGCCACGAGCTCGCCGAGGGCCAGCGGCAGCCGCGGGTCCTCGTCGCCCCCGCGGATCCGGGCGTCGAGGTCCCGGGCCTCGGGCACCTCGTCCAGGATCCGGCGCAGCAGGGGCTCCTCGTCCTCCTGGACGGCCCGCACGTGGTACTCGGCGCAGTCCCGCAGCCGCTCCAGCGCGGCGAGGTGACCCTCGGCGTCGGCCTCCAGGGCCCGGCGCACGGTCTCCTCGTCGGGGGCGACGTAGCCGAACCGCATCGGCAGGACGCCACCGGCGGCCATGAGACGCTCCTGCACCGTCTGGTGCACGAGGAGGTCCCGGCGCCTGGGCCGGATCTCCTCCGAGACGTCGCTGACGATCGCGGCCAGGGGCCCGGCCGTGATCGCGCGGGGCGACGACGGCTGCGAGCCGACGCCCTCCAGGTCGTCGAGCCGGTGGGGGGAGGAGGAGGCGGTGATCGCGTACACGTAGAGGGCCATGGCGGGTCACTCCCTCTCCCGGCGCGCCGACCGCCGGGCGGCGGGGCGTCGCCGCCGGGGCGCGGGCTCGGCCTCTTCCTCTTCCGGTTCCTGCTCCTCGTCCTCCTGCTCCTCGTCCTCGTCGGACCGGGACCTGCCGGTCAGCGTGTCGGTCACCGCTTCGACCGCTCCGCTCAGCGCCCCCTTGGACTTCCCCTTGGACCCTCCTTCCGTGATGCCCTCGACGACCTCGGGCAGCTGGGCGGGGGCCTTGCGGCCGGACTCCAGGTCGAGCCGGTTGACGGCCTCGGCGAATCGCAGATAGGTGTCGACGCTCGCGACCACGATGCGGGCGTCGACCTTGAGGATCTCGATGCCGACCAGGGAGACACGGGCGAAGACGTCGATCACCAGTCCCCGGTCGAGGATGAGCTCCAGGACGTCGTAGAGATTGCCGGTGTTGGGGCCGCCTCCGCTCTGGGTGATGTTGCTGCCGTTCTGCGGCATCATCGTCATGACGCCTCCCTATTCTCGGCGTCCGTTCCTCATGTCGGTCCTCATGTCGGCCGGTCGGTCGTGCCCCGGCTGTAGCGGCGGGTGCGCTCGTAGGAGAGCAGCTCGCCCTGGCCGTCCAGCACGACCTTGTAGCTGGCCATCACGCTGGTGGTGTCCGGGATGCGCTGGAGCTCCACGACCTCCACGCTCGCCTCCCATCCGTCCTCGGTCGGTCTGAGGGCGGAGACGGAGTCGGGGGGCCTGCCGAGGAGCTCTGCCAGCTGCTCGGCTGCGGAGCGCATCGCCTCCGCGGCGCCCGGGCGTCGTCGACGACGGCGGGCGGGTTCGGCTGCGGCCATCTGCACCTCCCTGACGAGACGGCCCCACTGAACCGCGAGTGTCCCGGGGGCGCGACTTCCATGCGCTTCTCCGCGCTTTCCGTGTGCGTAAGTCCGGCGGCGGGGGCACACGCCGGGAAGAGCCGCCGGTGAAAGGGATGACCATGCAGGACGCGACCAAGATCGGCCTCGCCGCCGCCGTGGCGGCGGGTTACGTACTCGGCCGGGCCAAGAAGGGGCGCCTGGCCTTCACCGCGGCGACCTACCTCGCGGGCCGTCGCGTCGGACTCCAACCGAGCCAGCTGATGCGGGAGGGCGTGTCCCGGCTCAAGGAGATGCCCCAGTTCGCCGACCTCGGCGACCAGCTGCGCGGCGAGGCCCTCGACGCCGGGCGCCAGGCCCTGAGCGCCGCGACCGACCGCAAGCTCGCCGGTCTCGCCGACGCCCTCCACGAGCGCACCCTCGACCTGAGCCGGCCCCGCAAGCGCCGGGGCGAGGAGGACGCGGAGGACGAGGAGGAGCAGGACCTGTACGAGGACGAGGAGGAGCCCGAGGAAGAATCCGAGGAGGAACCCGAGGGGGAGTACGAGGACGAGTACCCCGACGAGGGCGAGGAGGAGAACGAGGACGAGGACGAGGGCGAGTACGCCGAGGAAGAGGAGGAGCCCGAGGAGGAAGAACCCGAGGAGGAGGAACCGGAGGAAGAAGAGCCGGAGGAGGAAGAGCCGGAGGAGAAGCCGCCCCCGCGCCGCTCCCGTACCGGCAAGGCCGCTCCCGGCAAGGCGTCCGCGCGGGAGAAGCCCGCCGCGGGACGGACTCCGGCGAAGAAGACCGCCGAGAAGAAGGCCCCGGGGAAGAGGACCGCCGGGAAGAGGACCGCGACGGCGGCCGCCGAGAAGAAGGCCCCCGCGAAGAAGACGGCCGGGCGCAAGTCCGCCGCGCAGGAGTCCCCGGCCCGCCGGAGCACCGCCTCCAGGAGCACGTCGGCCAAGCCCGCCGCCCCGAGGGCGAGCGGCTCCGCGTCCACGCGGAAGGGCGGCGGCAAGACGTCCGCCGGCTCGTCGGCCGGCCGCGCCCCGGCCCGCAAGAAGGCCACCGGGAAGGCCACCGGGAAGACCGAGGAGAAGACCGCCCCGGCCAAGAAGACGACGAGTCGCGCTCCGGCCGGCAAGACCGCGGCGAGGAAGACCACCGCGAAGAAGGCCGCGGCGAAGAAGACCACGCCGAAGAAGACCACGCCGAAGAAGACCGCGCCGAAGAAGACCGCTGCGAAGAAGACCGCGGCGCGCAAGCCGTCCTCGCGGAGGTAGGCCATGGACACCTCAGACCGTACGAGCTCCCGGGAATCCTCGGGCCTGGACCGGCTGTTGAGCGAGTTCTCCCAGTACGCCTCCGCCCAGGCCGACCAGCTGCTCGGGAAGGCGAGCGACAAGCTCGGCGACCTCACGGACCAGCTCTACGACGTCGCCGACAACGACGGAAAGCTCTCGGACCTCGGCGGGATCGGAGGCCGCCTCCTCGGCGGCGACTCCCCGCTGAAGGCCGTCGCGGGCCAGAAGCTGGGGAAGCTGAAGGACAAGGTCACCGACGCCGCCTCGCAGGCCTTCGGCAAGGGCCACGGCCGCAAGAGCGGCGGCGGCAAGGTCGTCAACATCGTGGAGTTCCTCGACGTCGGCCTGCCGCTGCGCACCACCTACGACCACTGGACGCGGTACGAGGAGTTCAGCGGTTTCGCCAAGGGGGTCCGTGACGTCTCCCAGGCGGACGAGACGACGAGCGACTGGAAGCTGAAGGTCGGCCCGTCCTCCCGCAGCTGGAAGGCGACCGTCCAGGAGCAGGTTCCCGACGAGCGGATCGTGTGGACGTCCGAGGGCGCCAAGGGCACCACGCGCGGCTGCGTCACCTTCCACGAGCTCGCCCCCTCCCTCACCCGGATCGTCGTGGTCGTCGAGTACCACCCGTCCGGACTCTTCGAGAAGACCGGCAACCTGTGGCGTGCCCAGGGCCGCCGCCTGCGGCTGGACCTCAAGAACTTCCTCCGGTACGTCAGCCTCAACAGCGAGGAGCCGGAGGGGTGGCGCGGCGAGATCCGGGACGGCGAAGTCGTACGGAGCCACGAGGAAGCCCTCGACGCCGAAGCCGAGGAGAACGCCGAGGAGGAAGGAGAAGGCGCGGAGGACGAGGAGGGCGGGGACGAGTACGAGGAGGAGGAAGAGGCGCCGTACGAGGGCGAGGACGAGGACGAAGGGTACGAAGACGAGTACGAGGACGAGGACGCGGACGCGGGGGAGGAAGCGGAGGAGGAAGAGGAAGAAGACGAGGCCGCTCGCGGCAGGGGCTGACCACGGAGGAACGGCAGAACGGCGGAACAGCTGCCGGAAGGCGCCCGGACCGGGTCCGGGCGCCTTCCCGCGGAACCGAGCCGAGTCGGTGGAACGGGCCGAGTCGGCGGGACGGGCCGAGTCGGCGGCGGGACGGGCCGACGGAACGAGCCGGTGTGACGGCCTGGCGGAACCGCCCGACGGAACCGCCCGACGGAACCGTCCGACGAAACCGTCCGACGAAACGGCCCGGCGGAACACGGCAGCGGTACGGGCCGGCGGGGTGACCCGCCGGCCCGTACCGCCGAGGAACCGGTCAGTGCTTCAGGGTGTCCTTCGCCTTCTGACCGGCCTGCCCGGCGTCTCCGGCCATCTGCTCGGCCTTTCCCTTCATCTCCAGGCTCTCGTTCCCGGTGACCTTGCCCGTGGCCTCCTTGGCCTTCCCCTTCATGGTCTTCGCCGCGTTCTTGGCCTTCTTGCCGCCGGCCATGTCGCTCACCTCGGAATCCTTGTTCTCGTCGCGGCGGTCTTCTGCCGCGGCGGTCCTTCCCGATTACGGCGCGTACCCCGGATCCGGCCGGTCACGCGCCCAGGGGGAACCAGCGGGGCGTCACGGCACGGAGGCAGGGACGGAACAGGTGCCGGACCGCGGCCCTCGCGCCCCAAGCCGCTGGGCCCGCGCCCCATCGGGCGAGCCGCAGGCAGCTCCGGCGGGCCAGGACGCGGGGCCGCAGGCGGCGCAGCGCCCGCCGACGCCGCCGTCGGCGCCGCGCGCGCCGCCCCGCCACGGGGAGGTCCATCAGCTTCTCCGGCCGGCCACCAGGCGGTAGAGGAGCAGGAGGATGACGGCACCGACGATGGCGGCGATCCACGTGGAGAGCTCGAAGAAGCCGTCGATGGAATCGACCCCGAAAATGACCTTGCCGAGCCAGCCGCCCAGAAGTCCGCCCGCGATGCCGATCAGAGTGGTGACGATGATCCCCCCGGGGTCGCGGCCGGGCATCAGGAATTTCGCGATGATTCCGGCGAGCAGGCCCAGGAGGATCCAGCCTATGATTCCCATGGATTCCTCTTTCTCAGACGGTGACCTTCTGTCATTCCGTCTGCACTGTCCAGCGGATTCCAAACATGGAATTACCGGAGAGGATCCCGGAGGGCCGGGGAATTCCGCTCACCGCCCCCGCGGCACCTCACCCGTCCCCGTCCCCGTCTCCGCCCTCGTCCCCGTCCCCGCTTCCGCCCCCGCCCCCGCGTCCGTGCCGCGCAGGGCGGGAAGCAGCCGGGCCTCCTCGTGGGCGAAGTGCGCCTCCAGGTCGTCCGCCAGTCGGTCCACCTCGGTGCGCAGCACCTCCGGGGGCGCGTCCGAGGCCAGCAGGGCCTCCAGTGCGGTGAGGGCGCGGGCGACCGCCCGGTGTTCCTCCCGCATCCGGTCCAGGTCCTCCGCCAGCTGCGGGAACTGCTCCTGGAAGAGGTCGAAGACGCCGTCCTCGCCGGTGTGGTGGGTGTGCAGGGCGCCGCAGAAGGCCAGGCAGTGGCGGGCGAGGGCCGGCCCGAGGGCCGCTCCGGGCCGGGGGGCGGGGGCGGCCAGGCCCTCGCGGAGCGCGGCCAGTTCCGCGCGGAGCCCGGCGTGAACCTCCACCAGGTGGGCGGCGATCGCCGCGTGCCGGGACGGGTCCGCGATCCCGGCGACCCGGCGCAGGACGACGACCGGGATCGTCCGCGCGGTGCCCGCCTGGTAGGCGGCGAAGGCCGGGTCGCGGCGGGCCTGTTCGGCATAGAGCCGGGCGCGTTCGGCGCCCTCGGCCGGTACGGCCTCCGCCTCGAAGCGGTCGAGCGTCCCCTCCGGCGTGCCGACCTCGACCAGCACGCGCGGGGCGGCGCGCACGTTGTGGTACCAGGCGGGGTGGCGGTCCGCGCCGCCGTTCGACGCGAACACCAGCAGCCGTGCCCCGTCCCGTACGTACACCACGGGCGTCGTGTGCTCCCGCCCGCTGCGGGCTCCCCGGGTGGTGAGCAGGAGCAGGTCCGCGCCCTCGAACGTGCCGCCCACGCGGCCTCCGTGGGCCCGGAACTCCTCGATGACCTGCTGGTTGAACGCGGACATGGCGGAGCCCTCCGGTAGCATCGATCACGACAGATCTATTTGCTTTGAAAGCAAAGCTAAATCGGAGGATCCAGGGTGTCAACCGAGCGCGAGGGGAGCGGGGCCGCCGGGCCGGACGTCGACGACGCCGTCCGTACGCTGCTGCTGCTCATGCCCCGGATGGTGGGGCGGGTCAAGCGCATCAAGGTGCCGGAGGAGCTGGCGTCGCTGACGCTGGCGCCCCGTCACCTCTCCCTGCTCGCCTACCTCCTCTTCGACGGCCCGCTGAGCGTCAACGAACTGGCCGCGCGGCTGGAGGTCGCGCCCACCACCGTCAGCCTGATGGTGGGGGACCTCGCGAAGAAGGGGGTCCTGGAGCGGCGCGAGGACCCCGCCGACCGCCGGCGCAAGATCGTCTCGATCGCGGAGGAGCGGCGGGCCGCCATCGACGGCTGGCTCGGCCGCAGCGCCGGAGCCTGGCGCGCGGCCCTCGCCCCGCTGGGACCGGCCGAACGGCGGATGTTCATCGACACCCTCGCCGCGTACGAGCACGGTCTGGCCGACGCAGAAGAATGACCGACACGGGCCGCGCCTCCCCCGGCGCCCGCGGCGGGAGCCACCACCCCGGTGGCGGGAGCCCGGCCCACGAGCAGGAAGAGGACGGATGAGTTCGAGCACCAAGGCGTCGATCCGGGAGTGGACCACGTGGGGGCCGGTGGTGGCCCTGCTTGCGCTGGTGCTCGCCTGGGGGCGCGACCTACCGGGCTTCGCGGTGGGACTCGTCGCGCTCTGCCTCGCTGCCGCGGTCCTCGCCGCCGTCCACCACGCCGAGGTGATCGCCCACCGCGTCGGCGAGCCCTTCGGCTCCCTCGTCCTGGCCGTCGCCGTCACCGTCATCGAGGTCGGACTCATCGTCAGCCTCATGGCGGGAGGCGGCGAGAAGACCGCGACCTACGCCCGCGACACCGTCTTCGCCGCCGTCATGATCACCTGCAACGGCATCGTCGGCCTCGCCCTCCTGGTCGCCGCGCTCCGCAACCGGGTGGCGGTCTTCAACGCCGAGGGGTCCGGCGGCGCGCTCGCCACCGTCTGCACCCTCGCCACCATGACCCTGGTGCTCCCCACCTTCACCACCAGCCACCAGGGCCCCGAGTTCTCCGGCGCCCAGCTCGCCTTCGCGGCCATCGCCTCCCTCGCCCTGTACGGCGTCTTCGTCGCCGTCCAGACCGTCCGCCACCGCGACTACTTCCTCCCCGTCCCCGTCGACGGCAAGGAGGGATCGGAGGAGGAGCACGCCGACCCGCCGACCAAGGCCGCCGCCCTCACCAGCCTCGGCCTGCTCCTCGTCGCGCTCGTCGCCGTCGTCGGCAACGCCAAGGTGATCTCCCCGACCATCGAGGACGGCGTCCAGTCGGCCGGCCTCCCCAAGGCCGTCGTCGGGGTCGTCATCGCCCTGATGGTCCTGCTGCCCGAGACGCTCGCCGCCGTGCGCGCCGCCCGCCGCAACCGGGTGCAGACCAGCCTCAACCTCGCCTACGGCTCCGCGATCGCCAGCATCGGCCTGACCATTCCGTCGATCGCGCTCGCCTCCATCTGGCTGTCCGGGCCCCTGGTGCTCGGCCTGGGCCCCCTCCACATGGTCCTGCTCGCCCTCACCGGTGTGGTGAGCGCCCTGACCGTGGTGCCCGGACGGGCCACGCTCCTCCAGGGCGGCGTCCACCTCGCGATCTTCGCCGCCTTCGTCTTCCTGTCGTTCAGTCCCTGACCCGCACCACCCTCAGCGCGGGCGAGCGCAGGATGTCCCTCTCGCAGAACCGGGAGGTCACCCAGCGCTCGCCCGCGTACAGCCTCGTCTGGTCGGCGAAGTGCGGCGAGGCCGGGTTCGAGGACTGGGAGTACGTGAGCAGGGTGCGGGCCACCGGGCAGCGCCCGCCGTCCCAGCCGACCGCCTGTACGTGGCTGGTGCCGTGCGCGACCTCCACGTAGCCGCCGCCCGCCGCGTTCCACACCGGCTCCGTCTTGTTCCAGACGCCCAGCGACTCCGTCCCGCCGCTCACCGGGATCCGCTCCCCGCCGCGCACCACGAACTGGTGGTCCCGCAGCGGCGCGTCCAGCGCGATCCCCGCCGCCCGCAGCTCCGCCACCGCGTCCGCCAGCGCCTTCGCGAAGCCGGCCGTCCCCGTGTCGAGACCGCGCGGCGTCCGCACCGGGTCCGCCGCCGAGAACGGCACCTTCCACTGCTGCGCGGCCGGCACCGACGACGTGAACCTCCGCCAGAACCGGTCGAAGAGCAGCGCGCCCCGGCTGTCCGAGTCCATCGTGCGGTCCCAGGCCGCGAGGACCCGGCACGCCTCCGGCTCCGCCGGCAGCGCCGCCGGGCAGGCCGCGACCACGTCCGCCGCCGCCAGGCCGGCGGCCGGCACCCGGTTGGCGAACTGCTGCCGCTGGAGGTCCGCCACCGTCAGCCGGCCCCGCGCGGCCATCCCCGCCACGTCCTCGATCCCGCCCCGGGTCCGCAGCGAGCGCGGCGTCCCGATCGTCCCGAAGACCCGCTCGTACCCGGTCACCGGCCGCTCCGCGTTGGTCAGCCAGGCGCTGTCGTTGGAGTTCAGCGCGTACGGCGCGTCCTCGACCACCGGCATCCGGGACGGCCCGAAGATCCCCGGCTGCACCGCGTCCGGATCCGAGCCGGGCGCGCACTCCGCCCGCGAGCCGTCGAGGACGGCGACGCCCGACGCCGGGTACACGACCCGGCCGAGCGGGGTGGAGCAGCGCTCCGCGAGCTCGTCGGTGATCCGCGGCAGCACCTGCGACTGGCTGAAATAGCTGTGGCCGGAGGAGTCGGCGGCGATCGTGTTCACCCACGGCAGGCCCTGGGTGCGGCGCAGCGCCTCGGCGACGTCCCGGGTGGAGCGGGCCTTGGCGAGGCCCAGCGCCGTGTCGGAACCGCGCAGGTTCGCCGCGTTGGGGTCGTTCAGCGCGTACGCGGTGGTCTCCGTCCACGGCAGCGGCAGGCTCGCGCCGAGCCCGCTCGTCACCGGTCCGTACCGCGTCCACCACTGGGTACGGGTCACCGGGGCGCCGTCCCGGTCCGTCACCGTCACCGTGCGCGCGGTCATCCGCTCGGCCTTCCCGTCCACCAGGTAGGCCGTCGGATCGCCCGGCACCAGCGTCAGCTGGTGCAGGTTCATCGGCACGCCGGTGGCCACCGTGTGGCTCCAGGCGACCCTGTCGTTGAAGCCGATGCCGACCACGGTGGTGCCGAGCAGCGAGGCGCCGGAGACGTTCAGCTCGCCGGGGATCGTCTGCTGCGACTGCCAGAACCGCCGGCCGCCCTGCCACGGGTAGTGCGGATTGCCCAGCAGCAGCCCGCGCCCGTTCGCCGTCGTCGCGCCCGAGAACGCGACCGCGTTGGAGCCCATGGTGGCGTTCGAGGCCGCGAACAGCGCCCGCGCCGCCTCCGCCGTGCGCTCCGGATCGACGTCCTCCGCCGCACGCCCGGGGCCGGTGTCCTCCGCCGGGCCCTTCGGCGTCCGGGCCGCGGCGACGGCCGGCGGGCGGGCCGCCGCGATGCCGTCCACCGCCCGCCCCTGCCCGCCGAGCACGGAGACCGCGAAGCCGCGCCGGGCCACGTCCAGGGCCGTCACCGGCCGGACCCAGCCGGCGCCCGCGCAGGCCGGGTCGGTGATCCGGTTCTTCCGCAGCCAGGCGTTGTACCCGGCCGCCCACCCCCGCATCAGCTCCTTCAGCTCGCCGCTCGGGCCCGCCGGGGCCGGGGTGCGCAGCAGCGCCTCGACGGTGCCCGCCTCCTTCACGCCCCGGAAGTACAGGTCGCTCGCGAGGTTGGTGGTGGCGGAGGAGAGCGAGCCGTCCGGCGCGCCGGAGGCGCCGAAGTGGCGGGACCGCTCCCCGTTCACGGTCACGAAGCCGTCCGCGAGCACGCACACCTGGTCGGCGGCCTGCGCCCAGCCGGTGCCGAAGCCGAGGTCCGCGTAGCCCCCGGCGAGGATGTGCGGCACCCCGTACTCGGTGTACCGGATGACGGCGCTCAGGCCCCGGTCGGACGGCCGGTCCTCCCGGCCCGGACCGCCGGGACCGGCCGCCGCGGCGCCGGGCAGGAGCCCCGCGGTGACGGCGGCGAGCGCGGCGCCCACGAGGGCGAGCCGTCCCCGGGAACGGCGGGGGAAGAAGGGGCGGAGGTGCAAGGTGCCTCCCAACGGGCAAGCGGTGAAAGCCGGTTCGGCCATCCAGGCACCGCGCGCCCGCCTTGTCAACATGCCGTTCGGTATCCGAGGCCGGAAGGGTCGCGGTACTTGACCCGCCGCACCGCCGAGCCCAGGATCCAGCCATGGAACGAGGACTCCTCACCCGTACCGTCGACGGCGTGCTGCGCGCGACCGCCGCACGCGTCCCCGGCCGCGTCGCCGTCCGGTACGCGGACCGCGCCTGGACCTACGCCGCACTGGACGCCGCCGTCTCCACCGCCGCGGCCGTGCTGCGCCGCGAACCGGGACTCGTGCCGGGCGCCCGGGTCGCCGCGTACGGCCACAACTCCGACGCGTACCTGATCGCCTTCCTGGCCTGCGCCCGCGCGGGCCTCGTCCACGTCCCCGTCAACCACCACCTCACCGGCGACGACCTCGCCTACCTCCTGGACCAGTCCGGGAGTTCCCTCGTCCTGGCCGATCCCGCCCTCGCCGGCCGGATCCCCGCCGGCGTGCCGGTCCGGGCCCTGCGGGACGCGCCGGGCTCGCTCCTCGACGCGCTCGCGGAGCCGGAGCCGTACGCCTCCGACAGCGATCCCCGCGACCTCGTGCAGCTGCTGTACACCTCCGGCACCACCGCCCTGCCCAAGGGCGCGATGATGACCCACCGGGCCCTGGTGCACGAGTACGCCAGCGCGATCGAGGCGCTCGGCCTCGACGGGGACGACCTGCCGGTGCACGCGCTGCCGCTCTACCACTCCGCCCAGCTGCACGTCTTCCTGCTGCCCTACCTGGCGGTCGGCGCGGAGAACACGATCCTCGAAGGGCCCGACCCGGAAGCCCTGTTCGGGCTCGTCGAGGCGGGCCGCGCGGACAGCCTCTTCGCCCCGCCGACCGTGTGGATCGCCCTCGCGAACCATCCGGGCTTCGACGGGCGGGACCTCTCCGCGCTGCGCAAGGCGTACTACGGCGCCTCGATCATGCCCGTGCCCGTCCTGGAACGACTCCGCGCGCGCCTGCCCGGCCTCGCCTTCCACAACTGCTTCGGCCAGTCCGAGATCGGCCCGCTCGCCACCGTCCTCGGCCCCGACGAGCACGAGGGCCGCATGGCGTCCTGCGGCCGGCCCGTCCGGCACGTCGAGGCCCGGGTCGTCGACGAGGACGGCGAGGACGTCCCCGACGGCACCCCCGGCGAGATCGTCTACCGCTCTCCGCAGCTCTGCGAGGGGTACTGGGCCAAGCCGGAGGAGACCGCGGCCGCCTTCCGCGACGGCTGGTTCCGCTCCGGCGACCTCGCCGTCCGCGACGCCGACGGCTACCTCACCATCGTCGACCGGGTGAAGGACGTCATCAACTCCGGCGGCGTGCTCGTCGCCTCCCGCCAGGTCGAGGACGCCCTCTACACCCATCCGGCGGTCGCCGAGACCGCCGTCATCGGACTGCCCGACGACCGCTGGATCGAGGCGGTCACCGCCGTGGTCGTCCCGCGCGGCGAGGTCACCGAGGACGAACTCCTCGCCCACGCGCGCCGGTCGCTCTCCTCCTTCAAGGCCCCCAAGCGGATCGTCTTCGCCGACGCCCTGCCCCGCAACGCCAGCGGCAAGATCCTCAAGCGGGAGCTGCGGGACCGGTACGCGGGGGCCTGACCGGCGCCGGCGCGGCACCGCACTGCCGCGCCGGCGCCGGGTCTCACCGCCGGCGCAGCACCTCCGCGGCCCGGGAGAAGCCGTCCGTGCCGTGGCCGAGCGCCACGGTGCGGCGGGCCAGCCCCTCGACCGCGCGCATCACGCCCGAGTCGATGGCGTGGTCCTCGGCGGCGTGCACGACGTGCGCCATCGTCGACACCGCCGAGGTCACCGGGTTGATCGCGCCGGAGTAGGTGCCGTCCTGCACGTCCCCGGCGAGCTCCTCGAAGAGCGGCGGCAGGATCTGCGCGATGCCCACCGCGAACGGGGCCAGCTCGCGCGGGGTGATGCCCTCCGCGTCGGCCAGCGCCAGCGCGTGCACGTACCCGGCCATCGAGGTCCAGAAGATGTCGAGGAGCGCGATGTCGAAGGCCGCGGCGCGGGAGACCTCCTCGCCGAGGTGGGTGTGGGTGCCGCCGAGCGCGTCGAGCACCGGCCGGTGCTCCTCGTACAGGTCGGCCGGGCCGCTGAACAGGAAGACGCCGGCCGGCGAGCCGATCGTGACGGCCGGCGTCATGATGGCGCCGTCGAGGTAGCGGACGCCGTGCTCCCCGGCCCACGCCCCGGTGTCCCGGGCGCGGCCGGGGGTGTCGGCGGAGAGGTTGACGAGGGTGCGGCCCTTGAGCGCGGTCTCGACCGCGTCCTGCCGCAGCACCGCGTCGGTGGCGTCGTAGTTGACCATGCAGATGACGGTCAGCGGGCTGGCCGCGACCGCCTCGGCGGCGCTCGCCGCGATGACGGCGCCCCGCTCGGCGAGGTCGCCCTCCCGGCCGGGCGTACGGTTCCACACCGTGGTGCGCACGCCGGACGCGAGGAACGCGCCGGCCAGGGCGCGGCCCATCGGGCCGAGGCCGAGCACGGTGACGGCGGGCTGCTGGGCGGTGGACTCCGGGGTGACGGACATGCGGGAACTCCTGTGCAGAGAATGCGGATTAAGGTGGGGGAGAGACGCGGCGGACCGGCCGCGCACGCACGGGGAAGGGACGACGATGGCGCGCATCCGCCTCGACGAGGGCGAGGGGATCTGCGGGGTGGCCGCCGCGATCTCGGTGATCGACGGCAAGTGGAAGACCCTGCTGCTGTGGCTGCTCGAATCAGGGCCGCACCGGCCCGGCGAACTGCGCCGGAAGGCGCGCGGGATCAGTGAGAAGGTGCTGACCCAGACCCTGCGCGAGATGGAGGCGGACGGGCTCGTGCACCGCGAGACGCACGACGTCGTCCCCCTCAAGACCGTCTACTCGCTGACCGAGCAGGGGCGTGCGCTCCAGCTCGTCCTGGGCCCGCTCTCCGACTGGGGCCACGACCACCTCGACCGGCTGGCCGAGGCGAGGACCGCCTCCTGACTCACTCCCTTCGGCTCCGTGAGGCGCCGTCCCCGTGGACGTCCTCACTCTCTCCCGGGGCGCGGACGGCGACAAGTACCCACTAAAAAGTGGGTACTCCCGCGCCCCCGGCGGCTCACCCCTCCCGCAGGTCCACGATCCGCTTGATCTTGCCCACCGACCGCTCCAGCGTCTCCGGGTCGACCACCTCGACCGCGACCGAGACGCCGATGCCGTCCTTGACCGCCCGCTCGATAGCCCGGGCCGCCGCCGCGCGGTCCTCGGCCGTCGCGCCGGCGCGGGCCTCCGCCCGGACCGTCAGCGCGTCGAGCCGGCCCTCGCGGGTCAGGCGCAGCTGGAAGTGCGGGGCGACGGCGGGGGTCCGCAGCACGATCTCCTCGACCTGGGTGGGGAAGAGGTTCACCCCGCGCAGGATGACCATGTCGTCGCTGCGGCCCGTCACCTTCTCCATCCGCCGGAACGCGGGCCGCGCGGTGCCCGGCAGCAGCCGGGTCAGGTCCCGGGTGCGGTAGCGGACCACCGGCATGGCCTCCTTGGTGAGCGAGGTGAAGACCAGCTCGCCCTCCTCGCCGTCCGGCAGCACCTCGCCCGTGACCGGATCGACGATCTCGGGGTAGAAGTGGTCCTCCCAGATGTGCAGCCCGTCCTTGGTCTCCACGCACTCCTGCGCCACGCCCGGCCCCATCACCTCCGACAGGCCGTAGATGTCGACGGCGTCGATCGCGAACCGCTCCTCGATCTCCGCGCGCATCGCCTCCGTCCACGGCTCCGCCCCGAAGACGCCCACCCGGAGCGAGGTCGAGCGCGGGTCCACGCCCTGCCGCTCGAACTCGTCGAGCAGCGTCAGCATGTAACTGGGCGTCACCATGATGACCTCGGGCTCGAAGTCCTGGATCAGCCGCACCTGGCGGGCGGTCATGCCGCCGGAGGCCGGGATCACCGTGCAGCCGAGCCGCTCGGCCCCGTAGTGCGCCCCCAGGCCGCCGGTGAACAGGCCGTATCCGTACGCCACGTGCACCCGGTGGCCCGGGCGGGCGCCGGCCGCGCGCAGCGAGCGCGCCACCACGTCCGCCCACACCTCCAGGTCGCCCTCCGTGTAGCCGACGACGGTCGGCAGGCCGGTGGTCCCGCTGGAGGCGTGGACGCGCCGGATCCGCGACCGGTCCACGGCGAACATCCCGAAGGGGTAGTGGTCGCGCAGGTCCGCCTTGGTGGTGAAGGGGAACCGGGCCAGGTCGGCGAGGGAGCGGCAGTCGTCCGGGTGGACCCCGGCCGCGTCGAAGGCGCGCCGGTGGAAGTCCACGTGCGCGTACGCGTGCCGCAGCGTGCTCCGCAGCCGCTCCAGCTGGAGCGCCGCCAGCTCCTCGCGCCCGAGCCGCTCGCCGCCGTCCAGCAGTTCCCTCATGCGCCGCCACTCCTCCGCGCTCGCCCGGCCCACCCGCGTAAAACGGACGACCGATCATTCGGTAGATACGTGTGGGGGCCAGTAAAACCTTCCCGGGGAGGGGTTTGGCAAGAGGCGGGAGCGAGCTTTCCCCGCCCGCCCGGCCCGGCGACCGGGTGCGCCGCCGTCACTCCATGGAGTGGGTTCCCGGGGCCGCACGCATACCGGCGGCGGGACCCGGGGACCCGTCCGACCAGCCGGGGCCCCGGCCCCGCAGCCCCCGCCCCCCCGCACCGGGCGGGCGGCTCCGCCCGCGTGCCCGGACGAAAGCGAACGTCATGCCTGTGCCGCACCCTCCCGCCCCCGCGGGGGCGACGCTGTGACCACCACCGCCCCCGGAACCGCCGACACCCCCCGGGTCCACTTCTGGGCCGTGCCCGACCTCACCGGCCTCGACTTCGACCCGACGCTCGCCAAGCTCCTCCACGAGGACCCGGTCACCCGCGTCCGGCTCCCGCACGGCGAGGGCCACGCCTGGCTCGTCACCCGCTACGAGGACGTCAAGTTCGTCTCCGTCGACCCCCGCTTCAGCCGCCAGGCCGTCTGGGGCCGCTCCATCACCCGGCTCGCCCCCCACTTCATCCCCATGGAGGGCGCCGTCGGCTTCGCCGACCCGCCGGACCACACCCGGATGCGCCGCGTCGTCGCCCGCGCCTTCAGCGCCCGGGCGCTGCGCTCGCTGCGCGACCACGCCCAGGCCGTCATGGACGGCCTCCTCGACCGGCTGGAGGAGCAGGGGCCGCCCGCCGACCTCATGGAGACGGTCAACCGGCCCTTCCCGCTCGCCATGGTCAGCGAACTCATGGGCGTCCCCGAGGCCGACCGGCCCCTCATGGCCCACTGGTCCGACACCATCATCTCGGCCGGTGCCGGCCGGGAGGCCAGCGAGCGGGCCAAGGCCGAGATGGGGGCCTACTTCACCGAGCTCGTCCGCGCCCGGCACGGGAGCGACGGCGACCAGCTCGCCGCCGTCCTCGCCGACGCCGTCGACGACGGGACGCTCACCGAGCACGAGGCCGTCGGCCTCGCCGTCCTCATCCAGATCGGCGGCGCCCACGCCGTCCGCAACAACAGCGCCAACATGGTCTACGCGCTGCTCACCCACCCCGGCCACCTGGCCCGGCTGCGCGCCGAGCCGGAGCTCCTCCCGCAGGCCGTCGACGAACTGCTGCGGTACATCCCGCACCGCAACGCCGTCGGCCTCTCCCGGATCGCGACCGAGGACGTCGAGGTCGGCGGCGTCCGCATCCCCGCCGGGGACCCCGTCTACGTCTCGTACCTGACCGCCAACCGGGACCCGGACGTCTTCCCCGACCCCGACCGGCTCGACTTCGACCGCGCCCACAACCCGCACGTCGCCTTCGGCCACGGCCCGCACTACTGCCCCGGCTCCGCGCTCGCCCGCATCGAGTCCGAGATCCTCCTCGACTCCCTGTGGACCCGCTTCCCCGACCTGCGGCTCGCCGTCCCCGAGGACGAGCTCCGCTGGCAGCGCGGCGCCCTCATCCGGGGCCCCGAGACCCTCCCCGTGACCTGGTGACAGGAGCAGGCACCCCGTGACAGCCACCGCCATCGGAGCCGCCGGCGGCCTCGTCGTCCCGCCCGGCCACGGCAAGACCCTGCGCACCGCCGCCCAGCACGTCACCTTCAAGGTGACCGGCGAGCACTCCCGTACGGCCTCCACCTTCGAGGTCGTCGTCCCGCCCGGCTTCGACGTCGGCGCCCACGCCCACGGGCGCAGCGAGGAGCTGTTCTACCTCCTCGACGGCGAACTCGACGTCCTCGCCTTCGAACCGCTCGTCCGCACCCGGGACAGCTGGCGGGAGTGGGAGTCCGCCTCCGGGCAGCGGGCCGTACGGGCCACCCCGGGCACCCTCATCCTGGTGCCGCCCGGCTGCCCGCACGCCTTCGCCAACCCCACCGGAGCCCCGGCCCGGATGCTCTTCCAGGCATCCCCGCCGCCCGACCACGAGCGGTACTTCGAGGAGCTGATGGAGATCCTCGCCGACGCGGGGGAGGGCGGCGAGGTCGACCACGCCGCCGTCGAGGAGCTCCGGATCCGCTACGACATCGAGCAGATCACCCCGCTCCGGCACGACGCCGGAGGGTGACGGGGCGGGCCCCGCGGCCCGCCGGGGCCGGGCACGGCCGAAAAGCCCTTGCCCGGCCCTCCGGTCCGCCCTTCAATGACCCCGGTGAACCTCGCACAGCACCTCCTCGACCTGCACGACCGGCAGCTGCGGCGGGAGGCTCGCCCCGACGGGCCCGGCTGCCGCGTGGAACGCGTCGGCGCCGTCGTCCGCCAGACCGGCCCCGCCCACGCCTGGAACGGCGTCCTCTGGTCCGGACTCGACGAGCGCACCGCCGACGCGGCCATCGCCGCGCAACTCGCCCACTACCGCGCCGAAGGCGTCCCCTTCGAGTGGAAGCTGTACGGCCACGACGGCCCCGCCGACCTCGGCGCACGGCTCGTCGCGGCCGGCTTCACCCCCGAGGAGCCGGAGACCCTCCTGGCCGCCGGGGCGAGCGCCCAGGGCGGCGCGGTGCCGCTGCCGGCCGGCGTCGAACTCCGCGAGGTCACCGACGCGGAGGGCGTGCGCCAGGTCGTCGAGGTCCACGAACGGGCCTTCGGCACCGACGGCACGGACCTCGGCCGCCGCCTCCTCGACGGGCTCGCCGCCGGCCCCGGCACCGTCACCGCCGTCCTCGCCCTCGCCGACGGGGTCCCCGTCAGCGCCGCCCGCCTGGAGCTCCACCCGGGCACCGACTTCGCCGGGCTGTGGGGCGGCGGCACCGTCGAGGGCTGGCGCGGCCGGGGCCTCTACCGCGCCCTCGTCGCCCACCGCGCCCGCGTCGCGGCCGCCCGGGGCCACCGCTGGCTCCAGGTCGACGCCGCCCCCACCAGCCGCCCGGTCCTCCAGCGCCTCGGCTTCGTCCCGCTCACCACGACCACCCCGTACGTCCACGCCTGAGGACCGCTGTCGGTGCCGGGGTGCATGATCGGAAGCAGGGAGAGGACCACGCACGGGAGGGGAAGCGCCATGGCGATCACGAACCGGAAGGTGGGGGAGCACGCGTTCCTGCGCGGCCTGTACGAGGACGGGTTCTTCCCCGACCACGTCGTCGACAAGGGCCGCGAGATCCTGCTCCGGCTGTGCGAGCGGATCGAGGCCGAGAGCCCCGCCGGCCTGCCGGAGCTGTACGTTCTCACGCACGCCGCGACGGAGGAGTTCAACCTCCTGGAGGCGGAGTTCGAGGCGGCCGGGAGCGAGATCGAGACCATGGCGCGCGAGGAGATAGGCGGGGACTTCCGGTTCGTCGCGACCGCGTACGGCTTCCCCGACGCGGACCCGGAGGAGCTGATCGCCACCCGGGAGTGGTGACGGGGGCGGAGGCCAGGGGGTGCCCGGGGGCTCAGGACGTCCAGTGCGCCGGTCGCTCGAACCCCTCGGGGAGGACGGTCCGCGCGTCGCCGCGCGCCGAGTTCAGCTGCGGCTGGGTGAGGAACAGCGCGTCGGTGAGGGTCGCGCCGGACAGGTCCGCGTCGCGCAGATCGGCGCCGATCAGATCCGCGAGGGTGAGGTCCGCGCCCGTCAGGTCGGCGGCGATCAGGAGCGCGCCGCGCAGGTCCGTGCCCCGCAGCTTCGCCCCGCGCAGCCGCTTGCCGATGAGGTCGGCGCCCCGCCGGCCGCGCGGGGTGCCGCCGGCCGTGGCCCGGACCAGCTCGCTGGTCCGCAGCAGCAGCGGGTTGACCTCGGCGCGCACGGGGGCGACGTCCAGCTTCTCCAGCTCGGCGGCCGGCAGCGCGGTCAGCTCCTCGACCCGGGCGAGCGCCGCGCGCAGCTCGCCGTGGATCCGGCGGGCGGCGGGCCGCTCCAGGGCCTCCGTGAGGTAGCGCAGCAGTTCGTGGAGCTGCCGCACCACCGGGAAGACCTCGTACATCTGCCGGGCGGTCTCCGGCGCCTCCCGCCAGGACACCCCGCCGAAGGTGACCTGGGAGACGTGCTGGCCGGCGCCGAAGCAGTCGTACACCGTGCAGCCCTGGAAACCGCTCGGCCGCAGCCGGGCGTGGATCCCGCACCGGAAGTCGTCCCGGAGGTTGCGGCAGGGGTCGCCGGAGGACTTGTTCACGGCGAAGTCGGCCGACTTGGCGAACGGCAGCGCCACGCAGCACAGGCCGAAGCACTGCGCGCAGTCGCCGCGCAGCGCGGATTCCCGGGTGTCGGGCACGGTGGAACGGTTCCTTCGCGGTTCGGGGACGATCCTCCCACCGTACCGCGCCCCCGGCGGAGGCCCGTGGCCCGGCCGGATCCGCCCGCGCGGACGGGCCGGAGCCGAGGGCGGGGACGGCCACGGGAGCGCTACGCGCGCTCCGCCGCGTCCGCCTCCGCCGCCACCGTCTTCGCCCAGCGGTAATCCGCCTTGCCGCTCGGGGAGCGCTGGATGCGGTCGGCGAGGACGAGCTGGCGGGGGACCTTGTAACCGGCGAGGTGGCGGCGGCAGTGTTCCTGGACGGCCGCGAGGTCCAGCGGGGCCGAGCCGTCGCGCTGCTGGACGACGGCGGCGACGTGGTTGCCCCACGTCGCGTCCGGCACGCCCGCCACCAGCGCGTCGTAGATGTCCGGGTGCGACTTGAGGGCCTGCTCGACCTCCTCCGGATAGACCTTCTCGCCCCCGGTGTTGATGCACTGGGAGCCCCGGCCGAGGACGGTCACCACCCCGTCCTCGCCGACCGTGGCCATGTCGCCGAGGAGCACCCACCGCACCCCGTCCCGCTCGAAGAAGGTCTCGGCCGTCTTCGCCGGGTCGTTGTAGTAGCCGAGCGGCACGTGGCCGCGCTGGGCGAGCCGGCCGGTCCCGCCGGGGGCGACCGGCTCGCGGGTGACCGGGTCGACGACCTGGGTGCGCTCGTTGACGTGCAGCCGGAAGCCCTTCTCGGGGCCGGAGTCGTCGGTGGCCCGCCCGTTCGAACCGGATTCCGTGGAGCCGAAGTTGTTGAGCAGCAGCACGTTCGGCATCAGCGCGCGCAGCTGCGCCCGCACGGTCTCCGACATGATCGCGCCGGAGGAGGAGAGGCTGAACAGCGCCGACAGGTCGGTGCCGCGTAGCGGCCCGGCGAGCGCGTCGATCAGCGGGCGCAGCATCGCGTCCCCGACCAGGGAGATGCTGGACACCTTCTCCTTCTCGATGGTCCGCAGCACCTCCTCGGGCACGTACTTGCGGTGCAGGACGACCCGCTGGCCGTAGTGGAAGGCGATGAAGGTGGTGAGGGTGGAGGTGCCGTGCATGAGCGGCGGCGCGGGGAAGAAGGTGAGGCCGGCGCCGCCGGCCGCCACCCGCTCGGCCAGCTCCTCGGGGCGCTTGACCGGCTCGCCGGACGGGTCGCCGCCGAACAGGCCCGCGAAGAACAGGTCCTCCTGGCGCCACAGGACGCCCTTGGGCATGCCGGTGGTGCCGCCGGTGTAGATGATGAACAGGTCGTCGCCGGAGCGGGGCGCGAAGCCGCGGCCGGGCGAGCCGGTCGCCTCCGCCGCTTCGAACGGCACGGCGCCGAGGGCGGCGGCCCCCTCGGGCGGGGCCCCCACCCGCACCAGGTGCCGCAGCTTCCCGCAGCGCGGCAGGGCCGCCGCCACCCGGTCCGTGAACTCGGCGTCGTACACCAGCGCGGTGAGATCGGCGTCCCGGTAGAGGTAGACCAACTCCTCCTCGACGTAGCGGTAGTTGACGTTCACCGGCACGATCCTGGCCTTGAGGCAGGCGAGGACGGTCTGGAGGTACTCGACGCCGTTGTACAGGTGGAGCCCCAGGTGCTCGCCGGGGCGGACGCCCGCGTCCAGGAGGTGGTGGGCCAGCCGGTTGGCCGCCTCGTCGAGCCCGGCGTAGGTGAGCCGGCGCTCGGCGCCCGTGCCCGGGTGGTCGACGTAGACCAGCGCCTCGCGCTCCGGCACCACGTCCACGACCGATTCGAACAGGTCGGCAAGGTTGTACTCCACCGTTCCTCCTGACCCCGGCGCGTTCGGACTGGGGCGGTCATTAGAGCGCCGACGGGTCGAGGGGGGAAGGGGGCGCGCCAAAGAATCTGACTGCCTGTCAGAAAACTATTGAACTGCCCCCGCCGCTCCTGCAACCTGTTCCAGAACTGGAGACGGGAGAAGCCCATGGCCGGCACCGAACACCTCACCGTGCGGCGCGAAGGCGCCACGCTCGTCCTCACCCTGAACCGCCCCGAGGCCAAGAACGCCCTGTCGCTGCCGATGCTCGTCGGCCTGTACGACGGCTGGACCGAGGCCGACGCGGACGACTCCGTCCGCTCGATCGTCCTCACCGGGGCGGGCGGCGCCTTCTGCGCCGGCATGGACCTCAAGGCCCTCGCCGGGCAGGGCATGGCCGGGGAGGAGTACCGCGAGCGGTTGAAGGCCGACCCCGACCTGCACTGGAAGGCGATGCTCCGCCACCACCGCCCCCGCAAGCCCGTCATCGCCGCCGTCGAGGGCGCCTGCGTGGCCGGCGGCACCGAGATCCTCCAGGGCACCGACATCCGGGTCGCCGGAACCTCCGCCACCTTCGGCCTCTTCGAGGTCCGCCGCGGCCTCTTCCCGATCGGCGGCTCCACTGTCCGGCTGCCCCGTCAGATCCCGCGCACCCACGCCCTGGAGATGCTCCTCACCGGCCGCCCGTACACCGCCGAGGAAGCCGCCCGGATCGGACTCGTCGGCCGGGTCGTCCCCGACGGCAAGGCCCTGGACACCGCCCTCGACCTCGCCGAACGGATCAACGCCTGCGGGCCGCTGGCCGTCGAGGCGGTGAAGGCGTCCGTGTACGAGACGGCCGAACTGACCGAGACCGAAGGGCTCGCCGCCGAACTCAAGCGCGGCTGGCCGGTCTTCGACACGGCGGACGCGAAGGAGGGCGCCCGCGCCTTCGCGGAGAAGCGGCCCCCGGTGTACCGGCGCGAGTGACGTCCCCGGAGACGCGCCGCCCCGCGCGACCCGCGCCCGCCCGTGCTCGGCGGGACCCCGCCCCACCCACCCCGCCCGCCCCCGATCGCCGTCTCCCCCTCTCCTCCGAGGAAGGCCCATGACCCTCACCCCGCCCCCCGACATCCTCCGCGCCCCCCTCGTCGTCGAGTTCCCCTTCACCCGCTCCCTCGGCCCCGTCCAGTCCGCCTTCCTCACCGGCCTGCGCGAGCGCACCGTCCTCGGCGTCCGCACCGAGGGCGGCCGGGTCCTCGTCCCGCCCGTGGAGTACGACCCCGAGACCGCCGCCGACCTCCGCGACCTCGTGGAGGTGGCGCCCACCGGCACCGTCACCACCTGGGCCTGGAACCCCGCCCCCCGCACCGGACAGCCCCTGGCCACCCCCTTCGCCTGGGTCCTCGTCCGCCTCGACGGCGCCGACACCGCCCTCCTCCACGCCCTCGACGCCCCCGGCCCCGACGCCGTCCGCACCGGCATGCGCGTCCGCGTCCGCTGGGCCGCCGAACGGACCGGCGCCATCACCGACATCGCCTGCTTCGAGCCGTACGAGGGCGACCCGGCCACCGGCGAACCGGCCCCGCACACCGGCGCGTTCGACGCGCCCGTCACCGGCATCACCGCCCCCGCCCGGCTCGACTACACCTACAGCCCCGGCCGCGCCCAGACCCGCTACCTCCACGCCCTCGCCGAGCGCCGCACGGTCGGCGAGCGCTGCCCCTCCTGCGCCAAGGTGTACGTCCCGCCCAGGGGCGCCTGCCCGACCTGCGGCATCGCCACCGCCGACCAGGTCGAGGTCGGCCCGCGCGGCACCGTCACCACCTTCTGCATCGTCAACATCAAAGCGAAGAACCTCGACATCGAAGTCCCCTACGTCTACGCCCACATCGCCCTCGACGGCGCCGGCCTCGCCCTGCACGGCCGGATCGGCGGCATCCCCTACGACCAGGTCCGGATGGGCCTGCGCGTCGAACCCGTGTGGAGCGAGGACGGCCGCTACCCCGACCACTACCGCCCCACCGGCGAACCCGACGCCGACTACGACACGTACAAGGAGCTGTTGTGAGCGCCCCCGACCGGGACGTGGCGATCGTCGCCTTCGCCCAGAGCGACCACCGGCGCCGCACCGACGACCTCTCCGAGGTCGAGATGCTGATGCCCGTCCTCCACGACGTGCTGCGGCAGACCGGGCTGAGGACCTCCGACATCGACTTCACCTGCTCCGGCTCCTCCGACTACCTCGCCGGACGGGCCTTCTCCTTCACCATGGCCCTCGACGGCGTCGGCGCCTGGCCGCCGATCTCCGAGTCCCACGTCGAGACGGACGGCGCCTGGGCCCTCTACGAGGCCTGGGTGAAGCTGCTGACCGGCGAGGCCGACACCGCCCTCGTCTACTCCTACGGCAAGTCCTCGCCCGGCCCCCTCCGCGACGTCCTCACCCGCCAGCTCGACCCGTACTACCTCGCCCCGCTCTGGCCGGACTCCGTCGCCCTCGCCGCCCTCCAGGCCCAGGCCCTCGTCGACGCCGGGGTCACCGACGAGGCCGCGCTCGCCGCGCTCGCCGCCCGCCGCCGCGCCGACGCCGCCGCGAACCCGCACGCCCAGGTCACCGGCGCCCGCCCGCAGGGCGAGTACGTCGTGGCGCCGCTGCGCACCGGCGACTGCCCGCCGATCGGCGACGGCGCCGCCGCCGTGATCCTCGCCGCCGGCGACCGGGCCCGCGAACTGTGCGCCCGGCCCGCCTGGATCCGCGGCATGGACCACCGGATCGAGGCCCACGCGCTCGGCGTCCGCGACCTCACCGACTCGCCGTCCACCCGGCTCGCCGCCGAGCGCGCCGGAGCCTTCGACCGGCCCGTCGACACCGCCGAGCTCCACGCCCCCTTCACCTCGCAGGAGGTCGTCCTCGCCAAGGCCCTCGGCCTCGGCGACGAGGTCCGGATCAACCCGTCCGGCGGCGCGCTCGCCGCCAACCCCGTCATGGCCGCCGGCCTGATCCGGCTCGGCGAGGCCGCCGCGGCCGTCCACCGCGGCGACTCCGACCGCGCCCTCGCCCACGCCACCTCCGGGCCCTGCCTCCAGCAGAACCTGGTCGCCGTACTCGAAGGGGACCCCCGCCCGTGAGCGGCGGACGCGCGGCCGCCGGGCCGCGGACGACCACGATGCACGCACCTCCGCGCCGCGCGGCCGGAGAAGCGAACGAGGAGGCAAGGTGAGCAAGGAGCCCGTGGCCGTCGTCGGGATCGGCCAGACCAAACACGTCGCCGCCCGCCGCGACGTCTCGATCGCCGGACTCGTCCGCGAGGCCGCCCTGCGGGCGCTCGCCGACGCCGAGCTGACCTGGGCGGACGTCGACGCCGTCGTCATCGGCAAGGCGCCCGACTTCTTCGAGGGCGTCATGATGCCGGAGCTGTACCTCGCCGACGCCCTCGGCGCCGTCGGCAAGCCCATGCTGCGGGTGCACACCGCCGGTTCGGTCGGCGGCTCGACCGCGCTCGTCGCAGCCAACCTGGTCGCGGCCCGCGTCCACCGGACCGTCCTCACCCTCGCCTTCGAGAAGCAGTCCGAGTCCAACGCCATGTGGGGGCTCTCCCTGCCGGTCCCCTTCCAGCAGCCCCTGCTGGCCGGCGCCGGCGGCTTCTTCGCCCCGCACGTGCGCGCCTACATGCGGCGCACCGGCGCCCCGGACACGATCGGCTCCCTCGTCGCGTACAAGGACCGCCGCAACGCGCTCAAGAATCCGTACGCGCACCTCCACGAGCACGACGTCACCCTGGAGAAGGTGCAGGCGTCCCCGATGCTGTGGGACCCGATCCGCTACTCGGAGACCTGCCCGTCCTCCGACGGCGCCTGCGCCATGGTCCTCACCGACCGGGCCGGCGCGGCCCGCGCCCCGCGCCCCGCCGCGTGGGTGCACGGCGGGGCCATGCGCAGCGAGCCCACCCTCTTCGCCGGCAAGGACTTCGTCTCGCCCCGGGCGGGCCGCGACTGCGCCGCCGACGTCTACCGGCAGGCCGGGATCACCGACCCGCGCCGGCAGATCGACGCCGTCGAGATGTACGTGCCGTTCTCCTGGTACGAGCCGATGTGGCTGGAGAACCTGGGCTTCGCCGCCGAGGGCGAGGGGTGGAAGCTCACCGAGTCCGGCGTCACCGAACTCGACGGCGACCTGCCGGTCAACCCCTCCGGGGGCGTCCTGTCCACCAACCCGATCGGCGCCTCCGGCATGATCCGCTTCGCCGAGGCCGCCCTCCAGGTGCGGGGGGAGGCCGGCGAGCACCAGGTGGACGGCGCCCGCCGGGCCCTGGGCCACGCCTACGGCGGCGGCGCCCAGTTCTTCTCCATGTGGCTGGTGGGCGCCGAACCGCCGGCCGGCTGACGGCCCCGGACGCGTCAGGCGCGCAGGGCGTCGCGCACCCGCGTCGCCAGCGCCACCGGGTCGCCCTTCGGGGTCACCGGGTAGGAGTCCCGCCGCAGGTTCCAGGCGTTCTCCCAGGAGAACCAGTCGATCGCGGCCGGCGCCCGCCCGGTGACCAGCGAGGTCTCCAGCGAGTCCAGGTACGCCGACCAGCGGGGTGCGTAGAAGCCCGACACCAGCCCCGACCACTCCCGGTTGGCGTAGTCGTGCAGCCCGGCCTCGCTGCCCGCCCGGTGCCCCCACGTCGTGACGAGCGAGCGGGCGTCGAACTCCAGCGTCGCCCGCTCCTGGTCCGAGCGGCCCCACGAGCGGGCGCCCTCCAGCCAGGGCCCCAGCAGGAACCGCCGGTCGGTGGCGAGGACGGCGTCCAGCAGCTCCATGGACCGGCGCCACTCCGCCGCCCGCGCGCGGAACGCCGCCAGGTCCTTCGCCTCGTACGCCGCCTTGATCCTCGGCAGCAGCACCCGGCTGCGGTTGGTGAGCGCCTGCCGGGCCGTGTCCACCAGGTCGAAGCGGTACGCGTCGGTGGACCGCAGCGCCGGGGCCACCCGCAGCAGCTCGTCCAGCGCCCGCTCCACCGTCGCCGCCTCGTACCGCATCGACTTCGGCCCCCACGAGGCCGCGGTCCGCACGGTGAGGCTGGGCCGGGCGGTGAAGAGGCTGTCCTGCGACTCGCTCCAGCCGTTCGACGGGGTGCCGTACGGGCCCTGCCGCAGCCACTCCCACGCCTTGGCGGCGTGCGGGTCGGGGGAGCCGTAGCGGCGGGCCGCGTAGCGGGCGAACCAGCCGGCGTGGTCCGCCGGCGCGGCCCCCCAGGCCAGTTCGGTGAAGAGCGAGAAGGTCACCGGGTTGGCCGAGGTGGCCTCCGGGAGGAAGGCGATGCCGCGCAGCGCGCTGCCCGGCTTCGTCCGCCAGGCCTCGAACCGCTCGGTCCACACGGAGGTGTTGGCGCCGATCGTCGTGTGCCCGCCGAAGTTGGGGATGGTGCCGAAGGCGTACGGCGTCCCGGCCCAGGCCGTCTCCCGGTCCAGCCCGTCGTACCGGTCGGAGAGCCCGTCCACCACCAGCAGGCGCGAGGTGTCGACGCCCGCGAGCAGTTCGGCCTTCGGGTTGCGCTGCCAGCCGAGCAGCACCCAGGTCGCGCCCGGCCGGGAGGCGTCGAGCGAGGCCAGCACCCGGGCCGCGGCCTCGCCGACCGGCACGTCGCCCGGGTTCCCGCCCTCGTGCAGCAGGTCCATCTTGTACATCGTGGTGGTGCCGAGCAGCCGCGCCTGGTGCCGGTAGAACGCCTCGGCGACGCGCGGGAAGAGCGGCCCGCGCGGATCGAGCCAGTCCGGCCGGGTGAAGCCGATCCACCGGCCCTGCGGCACCACCCGCCCCTGCGGGTTGCGGTCCGTGAAGCCCGGCGGCACCGTGCCGAAGTAGCCCGGCAGCACCGGCGTCATGCCCAGCTCCCGCAGCCGGTCCACGATCCGCTTGCCCAGCGCGGCCCGGCGCTCGATCAGCTGCTCGGTGACCGGACCGCCGAACGACGACATGTTCTGCATCAGCCACCACGGCTGGTGCGCGGGCCCCGGGATCCACTTCCGCAGCTCCGCGCCCGTGTAGCCGAACTCCTGGAACGCCGCGTGGTAGGCGGCCTCCGCGCCCATCTGCACGAACACCTCGTTCACCCCGTGCAGGGCGAGGAGGTCGATCTGCCGCTCGTAGGAGGCCCAGTCCCGGTACGCCCCCGAGTAGCCGTCGTCCGTGTCGTTGAGCGCGAACCGGTGCGGCACCGAGGCCGTCCTGCTGATCGTGCCGGAAGGCGCGGGCAGCCGGGCCGGCAGCGCCGACAGGCTGTCCCCGGGCGACCCCAGGTCCACGCCCGCCGTGTAGCTCAGGTACCAGTGCACCCCGCGCAGCAGCACCGCGGGCGTGGTGCCCGTGACGACGATGCGGCCCGCCGAGCCCGTCACCGCGAACCGGTCGCCGGAGGCGGTCCGGCGGGTCAGCACCAGCTCGAACTGGTCCGCGTGCCGGGGCAGCAGGCGCGCCAGCGCGGCCCGCGCCGCGCCGGCCGAGTACCCCGCGACCGGCATCCCGGCCGCCCCGGCCGCCCCGGCGACCGGAGCGCCCGGCTCGGCGGCGGCGGGCGCCGGGGAGGGCAGGGCCGTCAGCACCGTGGCGCACAGGGCGAGGGAGCACGCCGAGCGCGCGGCCCAGGACCGCGCACGGGAAATAGGAGGTCTCATGCTTCGGCTCATCCCCTCGTAAGGACCGTGGGACGATCATGAACTGACCGTCCGTCATATGGGAGTATTCGCCGGGACGCCGGTCAAGGAAGACACGCCTCCCCGGCCCGTTCCCCAACTCCGCACATCTGTGCGTCGAACACCCCCCGACCTGCGTGTCGACGGACGGCCCCCGCACCCCTCGTCCACGTGAACTGCTTGCACGAATGCGGTTACACAGGGCGCGTTCCGGCGTACGCTGGGCCTTTCGTGGGGTGATCGACCCCGGTGCGGGGACCGTGCGCCGGGTGTGCACCCCCTGGGTGGGGGTGGAGCGTGGCACGACAGGACGGCAGGCCGACCCGGCAGGGCTTCGGCCTCTTCGAACGCGAGGCCGCGCTCGACGCCGCCGAGGGGAGGCGCTCGACCTCCTCACCGGCCTCGCGGGCGACAGCGGCGCGGCCGAACCCCCGTCACCGCCCGACCGCGTCCCCGCCCCGCGCGACCCCCGGGGCGCCCACGTCATCCCCTTCCGCTCCGGGCGCACGGCCCCGCTCGTCCCGGAACAGCCCGCCCCGCGCGGCGGCGTCCTCGTCTACGCCGCGCCCGCCGGACTCGGCAAGACCACCCTCCTCGCCGAGATCCGCCGCCGCGCCGGCGCCCGCGGCTGCACCGTCCTCTCCGCCCGCGGCGGCGACCAGGAGCAGCGCGTCGCCTTCCACGTCGCCCGCCAGCTCCTCCAGCCCCAGCTCGCCCACGCCTCCGACGCCGAACTCCGCGAACGGCTCGGCTCCTGGTACGACATCGTCGGCCCCGCCCTCGGCCTGCGCGCCGCCACCGCCGGCTCACCGCCCGACCCCCAGGGCCTGCGCGACGGCCTGGACTGGGTCCTCACCCACCTCGCCGTCCGCCGCGCCCCGCTCGTCGTCGTCCTCGACGACGCCCACTGGGCCGACCCCGAGTCCCTCGGCTGGCTCGCCTCCTTCGCCCCGCGCGCCGAGGACCTCCCCATGCTCCTCGTCGTCGCCTACCGCCCGGACGAACTCCCCGACGAGGGCGCCGAATTCACCGGCCGCCGGTCCGGCCAGCGCCCGCACGGCCTCGCGCCGCTCACCGCCGACGCCGTCGCCCGGCTGGTCCGGGACCGGATCGGCGCCCACGCCGACGACGCCTTCTGCCGCGACTTCTGGACCGTCACCTCCGGCAACCCCTTCGAGACCGTCGAACTCGCCGCCAAGGTCCGCGACCGCGGCCTCGACCCCACCGCCGACGGCGCCCACGAACTCCGCGACCTCGCCGCCGCCCTCAAGGGCAGCGGCCTCATCACCCGCCTCGAACGCCTCGGCTCCGCCACCGTCCGGCTCGCCTGGGCCTGCGCCGTCCTCGGCACCGAGATCTCGCCGTCGCTCGCCGGAGCCCTCGCCGGACTGGGCGACGAGGCCGTCGCCGACTGCGCCGCCCGCCTCCGCGACGCCCGCGTCCTCGCCGAGGCGACCGTCCCCGACGCCCCGCTCGAATTCGTCCACCCCCTCATCGCCAGCACCGTCTACCGCGCGATCCCCGACGCCGTCCGCGTCGCCTTCCACGGCCAGGCCGCCTGGTGCGTCGTCGACGCCGGGCTCGGCCCCGCCGCCGCGGCCCGCCACCTCCTGGAGACCCACCCCGAGGGCGACCCCTGGGTCGTCGCCCAGCTCCGCGCCGCCGCCCGCGAGAACCTGCGGGCCGGCGCCCCGGACGCGGCCCGCCGCCACCTCGCCCGCGCCCTGCGGGAACCCCCGGCCGCCGACGAGCGCGCCGCCGTCCTCTTCGAGCTCGGCTCCGCCTCCCTCCTCACCGAACCCGCCACCACCGTCAACCACCTGCGCGCGGCCCTGGAGGAGCCCATCGCCGACCCGGTCCTGCGCCAGAACATCGTCTACCGCCTCTCCCAGGTCCTCGCCCACAGCGACCGCCTCGTCGAGGCGTCCGAGCTGCTGGAGAGCGAGAGCCGCCGGAGCACCGACGCCCGCAGCAAGCTGCGCATCCAGGCCGAGCGGTTCATGTGGGACGCCCTCCGGTCCGACGAGCCCGAGTCGCCCGCCCGCTCCCGCCGCCTCGCGGCCCTCGCCGACCGGCTCGCCGGCCGCGACCTCACCGAGCGGTACATCATCGGCCTGCGCGCCTGGGACGCCACCCTGCGCGCCGAACCCGCCGCCGTCGCCCTCCGGCACGCCGAGCGGGCCCTGGCGGGCGGCCTGAGCTGGGCCGACGAGAGCCGCGGCTTCGAGGTCCCGGTCCTCGTCGCCCTCATCCACCTCTACGCCGACCGGCCCGGCCGCGCCGAGGAGCTCTTCGCCGCCGGCACCGCCGAGTTCGAGAAGCAGGGCTGGCGCGGCGCGCACCTCTCCTTCGCCTACACCCTCCTCGGGTACATCCGCTTCCGGCGCGGCCGGCTCGTGGAGGCCGAGGACTTCGCCCGCGCCGGACTCCGCCTCGCCGAGCGCGTCGGCCCCGGCACCCCCGCCCTGTGGTACGCGACCGGCGTCATGATCGAGGTCCTGCTTGCCCGGGGCCGTACCGAGGAGGCCGAGCGGGTCGCCCGCGAGCACGACTTCGGCGCGCCCTTCTCGGTCACCGTTACCATCCCCGACTGCGAGACCGTCCACGCCGAACTGCTCCTCGCCACCGGCCGCACCGAGGAGGCCGCCGCCGCGCTCGCCGACATCGGCCGCCGCCTCGACCCGCGCGGCAAGCGCAACCCGTCCTGCTGCCCCTGGCAGCTCTACCTCGCCCTCGCCGAGGCCGCCACCTCCCCGGCGCGGGCCCTCGCGACCGCCCAGGACGCCGTCGCCCGCGCCCGCCAGTACGGCGCGCCCTCCGCGATCGGCCAGGCGCTCCGGGTGACCGCCGAGGTCTCCGAGGGAGCCGAGCGGATCAAGCTCCTGGAGGAGTCCGTCGAGTGGCTGGACCAGTCCCCGGCCGCGTACGAGCTGGCCCGCTCGCTGGTCGCCCTGGGCGCCGCCCTCCGCCGCACCGAGCGGCACGCCGAGGCCGCCGAGCACCTGTACCGGGGCCTGGAGACCGCCCAGGACTGCGGCGCCGACGGCCTCGTCGAGGAGGCCCGCGCCGAGCTGGCCGCCGCCGGGCTGCGCCCGCGCGCCCTGTACACCGCCGACAGCCACTCGCTCACCGCCCGTGAGCGGGAGGCCGCCCGGCTCACCGTCCGGGGCCTCGACCCGGCCGTCGTCCTCGGCATCGAGCCCACCGCCGCCGCCCGCCTGCTCTCCTCCGTCTACCGCAAGCTCGGCACCGACCGCTCCGGCCTCGCCCACGCCCTGGGCGACCCCGGCGCCCCGGACGGGACGGGGACGGCGCCCGGAGAGCCGGACCGGGCGGACTGAGCCCCCGGACGGGCCCGTACGGCGCCGGAAGGGCGGAGCCCGGCGCCGCACCGCGCCCCCGGGCACGTACCATGGCCGTATGTCCTTCCTCCGCCGCCGCAGCGCCACTCCCGCCGGCCCGGACTTCGATGTCCTGGCCATGGATCCGGGGGACTGGCCCGGCAATCTCGGCGCCGGTCTGCTGCCCGCTCCCGACGGTTCCTGCCAGGGCGTCTTCCTGCGCTACGACCTCTTCGGCGGCCGCGGCCCCGCGATGATCATCGGCAACCTCCCCAAGGGCTCCCCGGCCCGGGAGCTCGCCGAGGGCCAGATCCCCTTCGAGGTCGCCCAGCTCCTCGCCGCCCTCGAGAACGACGAGCCGGTCGAGGTGCTCGACACCGAGGACGTCCCCGTCATGCAGGGCGACAACCTCCTCATCGTGCGCCGCCTCAAGCTCTCCGAGAGCCGCATCTCCTGCGTCCAGTTCGACCGCAGCGACAACGTCCTGGTGACGATCGCCAGTTGGGACCGGCCGATCACCGACGACCTCTACGCGCTGCTGAAGCCGCTCCCCGCCGAGCTGTTCCAGCAGGGCTGAGCGGGAGGCGGGGGCCGATGAGCGCACGCGTCGACGCCTGGGTCTGGGCGGTCCGGCTGACGAAGACCCGCTCCCAGGCCGCCGCGGCCTGCCGGGCCGGTCACGTCAGGGTCAACGGCGAGCGGGCCAAGCCCGCCCAGGCCGTGAAGCCCGGCGACGAGGTCCGGGTCTACGCGGCGGGCCGCGAGCGGATCGTCGAGGTCAAGGAGCTGCTGACCAAGCGGGTCGGCCCGCCGGTGGCCGCCGAGGCGTACGTGGACAAGACCCCGCCCCCGCCGCCGCGCGAGCACGTCGCCCTGGCCGCCGTCCGTGACCGGGGCGCGGGCCGCCCCACCAAGCGCGAGCGCCGCGAACTCGACGAGCTGCGCGGCCGCCGCCCCTGACCGGCAGCCCGAAGGGCCGCCCCGGAGCCTCCGGGGCGGCCCTTCCGCGTCCTCTCAGGCCGGGGCGCCGGCGAAGGCGGACGCCACCCGCGCCGCCGTGGTGCCGAGCCCCTGCGGCACGGTCCAGTCCGGCACCGGCGCCGTACCGCCGGACTGGGCGCGGAGCAGCGGGGTCCCGGCGCCCGAGCGCACGTCGCCGGGGCCGTACCGGCGGACGTTCTCGTGCCAGTGCAGCACCCCCGCGAGCCATTCCTCCAGCTCCCGCAGGCGCTTCTCGAAGGCCGCCCGGCCGGCCGCGCCGAGCCCGAAGTGCTCATACATCAGGGGTACCTCACGCCGCTTCAGGTGTTCGTACTGGCGCAGCCGGCCGCGCATCAGCCCGTGCGCCATCCGGGCGGCGGTGTCCCGGTCGACGTCGAAGAACTTCTCCAGGACGAGCACGCCGTTGTGCAGCTCGCCCTCCACCTCGACCTCCTTCTGGTACGAGAAGAGGTCGTTGACGAGCGCCCCGCAGTCCGCCACCGCGTTCTCCAGGGCGCGGACCGTCCCCGAGCGGAACAGCTCCGGCGGAAGACCGTTCTCCTGGCGCAACCGGCCCATCAGCATGGTCAGTTCGGAGCCGAAGGTGCTGCGGCGCATCTCGACGTAGTCGACCGGGTCGGGCACGCGGTGCTGCGCCTGGTCGTGCAGCTCCCACATCCAGCTCTCCAGCATCGCGTCGAGCGCGGTCCACAGCTCGGCCCGGGCCTCCGGCCTCATCGGTCCGGCGGTCCGCGCCCAGACGTCGGCGAGCGACCGCTCCATGGGGTTTCCCGCGAAGGAGGCGGCGGACGCCGGGTCGTCGACCGGCAGGCAGGCCTTCAGCCGGGCGGTCTGGGCCCGTGCCCCCGCCAGGTCGCGGGGGCGGCCGAAGACCATCGGGTAGTAGTCGTCGGCGTAGGTGCCCCAGGTCAGCCAGAGGGCACTGAGCTCCAGCTCCTCCGGGGTGGCGTCGGGGTCGATGCCGGCCGAGCAGAGGGCGAGGTCGAACCCCTCCATCATCGGCCGGTCCCAGACGCCCTCCTCGAACAGGCCCATGGCCTCGGCCCAGTCCTCGGAGCGCCGCTTGGCCTCCTGGTGGTGGGGGCTGAGGGCGCGGGGGTAGGGGAGCGCGAAGTCGGGCAGCGGCAGGGGACCGACCGGCTGGTGCGGGACGTGGGTGAGGCTCCGCGTCCGCGCCTCGGCGGCCCGGCCGCCGAGCAGGCCGCGGACGTCGAGGACGCCGGTGCCGAGGGCCGGGGCACCGGAGGGGACGGCGTCGGCGTCGGCCATGCCCTCGTTCATGTACCGGCTGGAGCGCATGTGCCACTCGTGCCCGCCGGACTGCCAGTCCTGGAGCCCCTTGGTGTACGCGCCGATCGCCGCGATCTCCAGGGGGGTGAGGCCCTCCTGCACGGCGAGCGCGGGCACCTCGGTGAGGGCGGTGTTCTCGAACTGCTGGAGCCGTGAGGTCAGCAGGTCGTTGACGGCCTCGGCGGCCTCCTGGGTGGAGCAGCCGAGGAAGTGCTCCAGGACGAGCACGCCGTTGCTGTTCTCGCCCTCGTCCTCGACCTCGCGCTGGTACGAGAAGAGGTCGTTGCGCAGGTGGACCGCGTCCGAGAAGGCGTCGCGGAGCACCCGCAGCGGCCGGGAGCCGGCGACCCGGTCGGGGACCTCGGCCCCGGCGGCGTACTCCACGAGCCCGGCGGACCAGGGGGCGCCGCCGACCTTGCGGCGCATCTCGATGTACTCCAGGGGGTTGGCGATCCGCCCGTCGTTGATGTTGTCGAGCTCCCACAGGGACTCGTGGAGCAGCGCCTCGGTGGCCTCGGCGAAGCGGCGCCGCCAGCCGTCGGACATGGCGGGGACGGTGCGCCGCCACAGGTCGGCGAGACCGGCCTCGACGGGGTTGGCCGGCTCGGGCATGCCGCCGGCGGGATCGGCCGGCATGAAGGCGGGCAGGCGGTCGAGGTGGTCCTTGCCGGCGGCCCGGTCCTGGGTGCGCTTGAAGGCCTCCAGGAAGTGGTCGTCGAAGAAGAAGACCCACGTGTACCAGTCGGTGACGAGGTTCAGCGCCTCCTCGCCGCAGTCCGGGTGGGTGTAGGCGCAGAGCAGCGCGTAGTCGTGCGCGTCGAGGTCGGCCGTCTCCCAGACCCCGGAGCCCTCCAGCATCCCCATGGCGCGGGCCCAGTCCCGGGTGTGCGTCCGGGCGGCCTCCACATGGGGGTTGAGGCGCGCCGGATACGGGACGTAGAAATCCGGCATGACGAAGGGCTGAGGCATCTGCGGGCGGGCCTTTCCGGCGGAGGGGTGCTGTTCCGGCCCAGCCTTACCCCTGTCCCGGCGGGCGAACCCGGCCTCGGGAATAGTCGTACGAACGGAGGGAGGGGCGGTGCCGGGAGGGAACCCCGGCACCGCCCCGCGCCTTTCGGCCAGACCCGCTCAGCCCTGGTGAACCCGCACGTCAGCGGCCTTCACGAAGGCGATGCGATGGCCGAACTGGATCTGGTAGTACTCCTCCTGGCCCCGCACGACCTTGTGGCCGCTGCTGTCGAACACCGGTGCGTAGTAGTACTCGCCGGGAGTGCGGTGACCCACCACGTACTCCTGCCCCGCGAGCAGCCGGTACGGCAGCGGCGAGACCGCCTGCACCGGCACCCCCGCCGGATAGGCCGACGCCTCCGGATAGGCCCGCCCGTACACCGGCACCTCCGCCAGCCCCTCGCGCGGGGTCAGCACGAGCCCCCGCGCGTTCACCGCCGTCGGCTCCGCCTGCGGGTTGTGGAACCACGCCTTCTGCCCCAGGTACCAGATCGCCGTCCAGTCGCCCCGGCGCTCCGCCACCGCGTAGCTCTGCCCGGTCGACGCCCGCGCCCCGGTGTCGTTGACGCCGGTCGTCGAGGACTGCCCGCCGGGCCGCAGCCCGACGTCCTTCACCAGGGGCGCGTCGGCGCTCGGCGCGGTGTGCAGGCGCACGGCGCCGCTGCCGTGCGGCGCGCACGCCTCCCCGGCGGTCGCGCACCCCGTGTACACCGGCCGGTTCCCCGCGTACTCCGGACGGATCGTCACCACGCCCGCCGCCGGCCCCGCGCTCGGCGTCAGCGGCCGGCCGAGCAGCCGGAAGTAGTGCGCCCAGTCCCAGTACGGGCCCGGGTCGGTGTGCATGCCGCGGATCGACGACGCCACCGTCCCCGGCACGTTGTCGTGCCCGATGACGTGCTGCCGGTCCAGGGGGATGTCGTACCGCTTCGCCAGGTACCGCACCAGCCGCGCCGAGGCGCGGTACATCGCCTCCGTGTACCAGGAGTCCGGGGCCGTCAGGAAGCCCTCGTGCTCCAGGCCCACCGACTTGGCGTTCACGTACCAGTTCCCGGCGTGCCAGCCCACGTCCTTCAGCGGCAGGTGCTGGGCGACGTGCCCGTCCGAGGAGCGCAGCGAGTACTGCCAGGAGACGTACGCCGGGTCCTGCACCAGCTTGAGGGTGACGTCCCAGGTCGCCTCGGTGTCGTGGATCACGATGTAGTCGATCGACTGCGAGACCGGCCGGTCCGCCTTGTCGTGGTTGCCGTAGTCGCCGTCGCCGAACTCCTCGTACGGCGCCGGGATCCACTCGCACGCCACCGTCACCGGACACTCCACCGGGCCGCGCTCCGGCGCCCGCAGCCCGAGCGCCGCCACCTGGCCCGTCTCCGGCGCCACGGCCGGATCGGCCGGCAGCACGACCCGCTGCCCGCTGTCCGTGACCCGCTCCTCGCCGGTCCGGATCACGTCGAAGACGTCGTTCGCGTACGCCGCCGCCGTGGCCGCGTCGTCGGCGCCCGAGTACCGCGCCACCGCCCCGTACCAGTCGGCCGGGTCCGCGCTCGGCGCGAGACCGGCCTCCCGCTGGGCCGCGGCGAGCAGCGCCGCGCCGCCCTCGATGTTCGCCGCCGTCGACGTCCGCAGCTCCTCCGCGGGGATCCCGGAGAGCGCCGACGCCCGCTCCAGGGTCCGCAGCCGCGCGGGCAGCTCCTCCGGCGCGGGGAGCGCCGCCTCCGCCCCGGCCCGGGCGGGCCGGGCGGCGTCGCCGCGCGCGTCCTCGCCGTCCTCCGAGTGGTGCGGTACGGAACGGGCCAGGGCCGTCGCCGCGTCGGTGAGGTGCATCGGCCCGTAGCCGCCGGACACACTGGGCGCGCCGGCGTGCCCGTCCCAGCGCGACTGGAGGTAGGAGACGGCGAGCAGCACGCTCCGCGGCACGCCGTGGCGCTCGGCCGCCACCGCGAACTGGCGCTGGAGCGAGTCCGCCACCGGCGCGTCGGCGCCGGCCGGCGGCGCGCCCGACAGCAGCGGCAGGAGCAGGGCGGCGGACGCGGCGAGGGAGAGCACACGTCCTCGGGACGCGGAACGGAGCAAGGCAGCCTCCAGGGGCGGGGGGTGACGCGGGGGCGTGCGGGACCGAACCCGTACAGGGGTAGCGGCTCCCGGACCATCCGTCAATCACCCCTCGCGGCGGGCGAGTTCCCACGTCAGGGCGGGTCCGTCGGCCGTACGGGGCGACTTTCGCGGTGACGGCCCGCCCACCGGCGGCGCGTCGGTGGTCTCGACCAATGAGGCTCCCCGGGAACGGCGAAGCGCCACGCTCCCGGTGTGTCGGCACCGGGTGCGCGGCGCACCCCCGTTCCACGGCCGGGACGTCAGCGCGTCCCGACCGCCGCGCGCACGGCCCGCCGTGCCATGGCGCAGTCGTCGTGCAGCCGCCTCAGCAGCAGCCGCTGTTCCTCCCCGGGCGCGAGCGCCCCCGAGGACACCGGCACCGAACCCGCCGGCGGGGCCTCCTTGATGGTCCGCTGCACGGCCGTCTCGTACGTGCGGATCTCCCGCGTCAGCACGAGCATCAGGTTCACCAGGAAGGCGTCCCGGGAGGCCGGGCCCGCCTGCTGGGCGAGCTGGCTGATCTGGCGCCGGGCCAGCGGCGCGTCGCCGAGCACGGCCCACAGCGTCGCCAGGTCGTAGCCGGGCAGGTACCAGCCGGCGTGCTCCCAGTCGACCAGGACCGGACCCGCGGGGGAGAGGAGGATGTTGGAGAGCAGCGCGTCCCCGTGGCAGAACTGGCCCATGCCCTGCCGGCCGCCCGCGTGGGCCAGACCGTGCAGCAGCTTCTGCAGGTCGTCACGGTCCCGGTCGGTGAACAGCCCCAGCTCGTGGTAGCGGGCGATCCGCGCTCCGTAGTCCAGCGGCGCGTCGAAGGTCCCGGCCGGCGGCCGCCAGGCGTTGAGCCGGGTGATCGCCCCCAGCGCCGCCCGCACGTCGGCCCGCGGCGGGGCCTCCAGGGGGTGGCGCGAGAGGGCCGCGGCCCTCCCGGGCATCCGCTCGATCACCAGCACGCAGTTCTCCGGGTCCGCGGCGATCAGCCGCGGTGCGCGCACCGGCGGACGGTGGCGGACGAAGGAGCGGTAGGACGCTATTTCGTGCCGGAACCGCTCGGCCCACGCGGGGGAGTGGTCCAGTAAACACTTCGCCACCGCCGTCGTGCGTCCGGTCGTCCCCACGATCAGGACGGACCGGCCGCTGCGCCGCAGCACCTGCACCGGGTTGAACTCCGGGCAGATCCGCTGCACCGAGGCGATGGCGACCTTCAGCTGCGCCCCCTGCGGACCGGACAGGTCGATCCTGCCGCTGACCCGGGCACCGGACGCGGCACCGGTCCCGGCCGCCCAGGTCCGGGGCCGAACGGCCCGCGGGGCGGGGGCGAGGTACGGTCCGGCGCCGGCCGGCGCCAGGCGGGTCTGCGGCCGGGGCGGGGCGGACACGGAGGACGATGCTGTGTACATGGAGGTGACAGATCCCTTCGTGTGCCGACGAATCGCGTGCGTCGCCCCGCCCGCCCCCGGTCCGCACCCTGGGGAAAATGAGGGCCGGTCGACGGGGCGGGGTGGCGCATACCTACCTGACACCCGCGCGCGGGTGGCGGAACATCCAGCGCACCCTGGCGAACCCTGGCGAATAGTCGCCAGCCCTATGACAGGGGGCTACTGTCAACTCAGCCGAGAACCTGGGGGCTTAGACGTGACAGGACAGACCAACACCCGCCTGGCGGACCTCTTCGGCCTCGCCGGCTGGTCCAAGGGCGAACTCGCGAGACTGGTCAACCGGCAGGCGGCGGCCATGGGCCACCCCCAGCTGTCGACCGACACCTCGCGGGTGCGGCGCTGGATCGACAAGGGGGAGACCCCGCGCGATCCCGTCCCCCGGGTGCTGGCCGCCCTGTTCACCGAGCGACTCGGCCGTGTCGTGACCATCGAGGACCTCGGGTTCGTACGACGCGGGCGTGCCGGAACGCGGCAGGACGTCAGGAACAACGACGAGAACCCTGACGGAATGCCCTGGGCTCCCGACCGTACGGCTGCGGTCCTCACCGAATTCACGGGAATGGACCTCATGCTCAACCGACGCGGCCTGATGGGCGCGGGAATCGCGCTCACCGCCGGCTCCGCACTCAGCAGTTCCCTGCACGACTGGCTCCGCACCGAGCCCGCCCGCCCCACCGCGGCCCCCCGCGCCACCGATCCCCTCCACGCCGACCCCGCCGGGTACGACCGCTACGAGGCCGCCCCCATCGGGTCGGAGGAGATCGAGGCGCTGGAGCGCTCCGTGGAGGTCTTCCGCGCCTGGGACGCCTCCCGGGGCGGCGGCCTCCAGCGCAAGGCGGTGGTCGGCCAGCTCAACGAGGTCGGCGGCATGCTCGCCTACCGCCACGCCGACCACCTCCAGCGGCGCCTGTGGGGCGTCGCCGCCAACCTCGCCGTCCTGGCGGGCTGGATGTCCCACGACGTGGGCCTCGAACCCACCGCCCAGCGGTACTTCGTCATCGCGGCCCACGCGGCCCGCGAGAGCGGCGACCGCCCCCGGGCCGGCGAGGCGCTCTCCCGCGCCGCCCGCCAGATGGTCCACCTGGGCCGGCCGGACGACGCCCTCGACCTGATGAAGCTCGCCAAGTCCGGCGCGGGCGAACGGCTGCTGCCGCGCACCCAGGCCATGTTCCACACCATCGAGGCGTGGGCGCAGGCCTCGATGGGCCGCGGCCAGGCGATGCGCCGCACCCTCGGCGAGGCCGAGGACCTCTTCGTCTCCGAGGCGTCGGACGAGACGCCGAACTGGATGCAGAGCTTCGACGAGGCCGACATGCACGGCATGCAGGCGCTCGCCTACCGCACCCTCGCCGAGCACGACCCGGCGGCCGCGGTCCCCGCGCAGCGCCACGCCAAGCTCGCCCTGGACCTGCGGAGCGACGGCCACAACCGCTCGAAGCTCTTCGACCACATCTCGATGGCCTCGGCCTGCTTCATCGCCGACGATCCCGAGCAGGCGGACCGCTACGCCCGGCTCGCCCTCATCTCCATGGGCGAGACCTCCTCGCACCGGACCTGGCACCGGCTGCGCGAGATGTACCGGCTCACCGGCCAGTACGCGGGCTACTCGAAGATCGAGGACCTGCGGGCCGAGCTGGAGGTCGAGCTGCCGAAGTCACCGGAGACCCCGCGATCCGGGCTGGCCTGAGAGCGGGGCGCGCCCCCGGCCGGCGGTACGCGCGCCGACGGGGAAGACGTCCCGGACGACGGGGGGAAGCCCCCGGACGCGGACGGAGAAGAAGGCGCACCGGACCGGGCTCCGGCCTGCCCTCCGTACGGCTTCCCGTACCGGGGGCCGGAGGACCGGGGACCGGTGCTCAGGAACCGACGCGGACGACCATCAGGCAGGCGTCGTCCTCCCGGGCCTCCTCGCCGAACTCCTCCAGGACCGCCCGCAGGCACTCCTGCGCGTCCCGCGCCTCCGACAACCGGGGGGCGAGGTCGAGCAGCCGTGCGACACCGGTCTCGTCGAAGACGTCCGCACCGCGGGTCAGGCCGTCGGTGTGGAGCACGAGGACGTCGCCCGGGCGGAGCCGGGTCTCGGTCTCCTCGTACGCGACCCCCGCCGTCGCCCCGAGGAGGACGCCCTCCGGGCGGCGCAGCGGACGCCCCGTCCCGCCGCGGAACAGCAGCGGGGCGGGGTGGCCGGCCTGTGCCCAGGTGAGCGTCTGCGCCACCGGGTCGTAGCGGCAGCACATCGCGCTGCCCAGGGCGGGCTGGCCGGAGCTCTCCAGGAGCTGGTTGAGGTGGCCCATGAGGGCGCCGGGGCGGATTCCGGCCACGGCCATGCCGCGCAGCGCGCCGAGCAGCATCGCCATCGAGGAGGTCGCCGCCACGCCGTGGCCGGTGAGGTCGCCGACGGTCAGCAGGGCGTCGCCGCAGGGCAGCGCGAGCGCGTCGTACCAGTCGCCGCCGATCAGGCCGGTGGACGCGGCCGGGAGGTAGTGGCCGGCGACGTCGAGCGGGGCGGGGCCGTCGTGCGCGAAGCGGAGCGAGCCGCGCCACGGCGGGAGGACCGCCTCCTGGAGCTCGACCGCGACCCGGCGCTCGGTGCGCTCGATCTGCCGGGTCCGCTCCAGGCTGTCCCGGCTCTCGCGGACGGCCCGCTCGCTGCGGCGCAGCTCGCTGACGTCCCTCAGGACGGCCCACATGGAGGCCGTGCAGCCGTCGGCGTCGAGCACCGGCTCGCCGGTCATGTGGAGGGTCCGGACCTTGGCGTCCGCGCGGACGATCCGGAACTCGCCGTCGATCGGCTTCCCGTCGATCAGACAGTCCGTCACCATCGCCTGGAGGAGCGGCTGGTCCTCGGAGAGGACGACCGTCGGCATCTCGTCCAGCGACATGGGGCCCCGCTCGCGCGAGCGGCCGAAGATCTGGAACAGCTCCTCGGACCAGCTCACCTCGTCGGTCAGCAGGTTCCACTCGGCGCTGCCGACGCGGGTGAGGAGGGAGCCGGTGCGGGCGGGCGGCTCGCCGTAGGCGGCCCCGGCGTCGCTCGTGAACGAGCCGTCGAAGACGGGATCCTCTTCCTCGGGCGCCTCGGCCCGCGGCTCCGGGAGCGGCACCACCGGGGCGCCGTCCCGAAGCTGGCCGAATTGCGCCTTCAGGTCGTCGAGCTGATGCATGGCCAGATCGCACAGCGCGCGCTGCCAGCGCCGGCGGGGGTCGTCGTCGTGGGCAGCGGCGTCCCGGCGGACGGCGTCGACCTCACCGCGCAGACGGCTCGTCTGCGAGATCAGCGCGTCCACCGCACCCGGCTCCGGAGGCTGGGCGGGGCGGTCCGCGAACAGAGGGGACGGCATGTCGTACTCCGATACAGGCGCGGCGCGGCCCGTGTGGGAAGGGGCCTGGGGACGACTGTGGCACAGGGTCGGAGCGCCCGTAAGGGATTTGGCAACACTCGATCCGGTGGTGCTTCTGGCATATGCCAAAGGCCCGGCCGTTATCGGCCACGCCTCAAGAGGCTACGGTGCAGGTGTGGTGAGCGACGAGGCGAACGGTACGGCGGGCACGGTGGGTACGGACACGGGGGAGGCGGCGGCGGTGACTTCGGCCCCGGCGGGTACGGCGGTGCTGCTCGCGGCGGCGCCCGCGGGCCGCGGCCGCGCGATGGACGCGGCCTCCGTGCTGCCCGCGCTCGCGGCGGTGCCGCCCGGCGTCCTCACCGGCACGGCGACCGCGACGCTCGTCGAACTCGCCGACCCCGTCGACCCCCAGACCGTCCTCACCCGGCTGCGCGCCGCCGCGCAGAGCCCCGGCCCGCTCGTCCTCTTCCTCGCGGGCCAGCTCCACCTGGACCGCCGTCAGCAGCTGCCCCACCTCGCCCTGGCCCGCAGCACCTCGGCGGCCCTGCGGTACACCGCCCTGCCCTGGCACTGGCTCGCGGAGGCGGCGGCGGCCCGTCCGGCCGGGACCACGACGGTCGTCGCCGACCTGGTCGCGGAGCCGGAGGCGTGGACCCGCCTCGGCGCCGGCACGGACCTGCTGCGCCTGAACCCCGCCCCGGCCCTCTACGCCCGGGTCACCGCGCCCCCGCGCCGGGGCGAGCGCGCCGCCCCCGACTACCTCCGCGCCTGGGCGGACCAGTGGCGCGCGGGCGCCCGCCTCCCCTTCCCCGCCCTCCACGAGGAAGCGGCGCACCGCACCCGGTCGCCCCAGGCGCTGTTCCTGACGGCGGGGACCGTCCCGACGGCGCCGCCGCGCGCGCGGTCCGCGACTCCGGACGGGACCCCGCCCCCGGTCCCGGCTCCGGCTCCGGCCCCTGTCCCGATTTCCGTCCCGGTTCCTGTCCCGGTCCCCGCCCCGGCCCCCGTCCAGGCTCAGGCCGCGGTCCCCGTCCCGGTGCCCGCGCAGGCCCCGGCCCCCGAGCCGGCACCCGGTCTCGTACGAGCGGAGCGACCCGTACCCGTCGCGGTCCCGCCCCTTCCCGCGGGCTTCGCGGCGGCTCCGCCCGTGCCGGTGACGGCCGACTCCGGGCCCGCCCCCGACTCCGGGCCCGTCCCCGACTCCGGGCCCGAGACCGAGACCGAGACCGAGCCCCCCGCGCGGGACCCCGACGAGTCCGAAGCCGCACCCGGGACGATGAGGAGCGCATCTACGACGGCTATCCGGACGTCGCCCTGGAGATGACCGACCACCGCACCTTCGACGGCCGCACCCAGCTGGTCGAGTACAAGC
>NZ_JBEZUZ010000070.1:0-42551 GCF_040636735.1 Streptomyces sp. NPDC035033
TGGGCCCGCACCTGTACGAAGCCGTACAAGGGGTGCGGGCCCAGGCCCGGAAAGCCTTGGCCCGGCACGGGGCGCCGTCCCTGTGCCCACCCTCCCCCAAGGACTTCGTCCAGGGGGGACCCCCAGCCCTGCGGGACGATTGCCCACAGCGACGGCGGGCGCGGCCCGCACCGGGGGGCGGTGGGCGCGGATCGCGGGGGAAAGACGGCGCCCCGCCGGGGCTCGGGGCCGGCGGGGCGGGGTCACGGGGGTGCGGGGTCTCCGCTCAGGGGGGCGTCAGTGGCCGCCGCCCTGCTGCTCGTCGCGGCGTCGCTGCCACCGCGCCTCGATCCGGTCCATCATGGAGTGTCGCGCCCGGCCACCACTCTGGCGGCCCCTGGCCTGCTGCTCTCCCGGCTTCGGCGCCTTGCGCCACCCGGTGACGGCCAGGACCGCACAGCCCAGCATGACGAGGAATCCCACCACGCTGATCCAGATCAGGCCGTCCTCGAAAAAGACCAGTCCGGCCATGAGGAGCGCGATACCCACCAGGAAGCCGACAACTGCCTGGTAGACCCGTCGCCGGGTGTACGTACGCAGTCCGCTTCCCTCGAGCGCTGTCGCGAACTTGGGGTCTTCGGCGTACAGCGCTCGCTCCATCTGCTCGAGCATTCGCTGCTCGTGCTCCGAGAGCGGCACGGAGTCCTCCTAGTCGTCGGTCGCGGGGGCGACCGGTTTGCGGCCCTTTCAGGATAGGCAGGGAATCGCCCCCGTGAAACCCGCCCTCAATGCCGATCAGCCCATCCGGGCCGCCATGCGGTTCGGTTGGTGAGGCGTTGATTCCCCAGCCGTCCGCCCGTCATGCCGGATGGTTTCCCTCGATCATACGGCGCGATGCCGCATATGGGGCGGCCTGTGGCAGAGCAGGGCCCGCACCTCCGAACGGGTGGCGCGGGCCCTGAGTTCCGCCGGATCAGACCGGCTTCTCCGCGAGCACGTGGAGCTGGGTCGCGACGGCGTGGAAGGCGGGCAGTTCGGCGGCGGCCGCCTCCAGCTTCAGGAGGGCCTCGGCGGCTCCGGGCTCGGTGTCGACGAGGACGCCGGGGACGAGGTCGGCGAAGATCCGTACGCCGTGGACGGCGCCCACGGCGAGACCGGCCTCCTCGGCCAGACCGGTGAGCTGCTCGGCGGTGAAGCGCCGGGGCACGGGGTCGCCGGCGCCCCAGCGGCCGTCGGGGTCGCCGAGCGCGGTCCGGGCCTCGGTGAAGTGTCCGGCGAGGGCGCGGGCGAGGACCGCCCCGCCGAGGCCGGCGCCGAGCAGGCTGAGCGCGCCGCCGGGGCGGAGCGCGGCCACCGCGTTGCGCACGCCCTCGGCGGGGTCGTCCACGTACTCCAGGACGCCGTGGCAGAGCACCGCGTCGTAGGCGCCGCGCTCGACCACGTCGAAGAGGCCGCGGACGTCGCCCTGGACGCCGGTCACCAGGTCGGCGACGCCGGCCTCCTCGGCCCGGCGCTCCAGCGCGAAGAGCGCGTTGGGGCTGGGGTCGACGACGGTGACGCGGTGGCCGAGGCGGGCCACCGGCACCGCGAAGTTGCCGGAGCCGCCGCCGGTGTCGAGGACGTCCAGGGCGGCCTTCCCGGTGGTCCCGACCCGGCGGTCGAGGGCGTCTTTGAGGACGTCCCAGACGACAGCGGTTCGCAGGGAGGCCCGCGACGGGCGCGACGACGCCTCACGGCCGAAGGCAGGGGAAGGGTCCGGCACGGCTCTCGACTCCTCGGTGACGGGTACGAACGCCCCCACCCTATGACCTCCGGGACGCCTCGCGGATCAACCGGCGGCCCCGTCCGCCGGGGGCTGCCGGGGCAGGACCGGCTGGAGCACGAGCAGCCGCTCGACCAGGCGGAGGAAATGGGCCGCGTCCCTGACCAGGTCGTCGGCGTCGCGCGGGGTCGCGGCGGCGGCGACCCCGGCCTCGGCGAGGGCGCGGCGGGAGGCACCGGAGGCGAACAGGGCGCTCCATTCGGCGAGCTCGGGCGCGAGCTGCGGGAGCAGTTCCCAGGCGCTCCTTATGGCCTGGCGCCGCCGGGTACGGGGCTCGGGGCGGGCGCGGGCGGCGAGGACGGCGGCCGCGGCGCGGAGGGCGGCGAGGTGCGCGGTGGCGTACCTCTCGTGGGGGCGGTCGAGGGCCTCGGCCTCGTCGAGCCCGGCCCGGGCCTTGGCGAGCAGGTCGAGGGCGGCGGGCGGGGCCGCGGTCCGGCGGGACACGGGGTGGACGTCGGCTGCTGCGAAAGGACTGGCCATGACGAGCCTCCTGTCGTCTGTGACGGCCTTGTCGCCGTCTGTGTCCATCGTGTCGCCCCCCACTGACAATCGCCCTGACCTGGGGCTTTGCCAGGAAGGCGACGCGCGGGTAACTTTTGGACTGACCAGTCAGTTCAAAAGTGGGGAAGCGGGGGTGGGTCCGTGGGATCCGAGGACCTGACCACATGGCCGTCTCGGGAGGGGGCCGGCGGGGAGACCGGCGCCGACCGCGACCCGGCGGCGCACGGCGCTGCGGTCGTGGTCGAGGGGCTGGGGCTCAAGGGCCCCCGCGGCTGGGTCTTCCGGGACGTCTCCTTCCGCGCCGGGGCCGGTTCCCTGGTGGCGATCGAGGGCCCGTCCGGCACCGGCCGCACCTGCCTGCTCCTCGCGCTCACCGGCCGGATGAAGATCCGGGAGGGGCACGCCGAGGTCGGCGCGCTGCCGCTGCCGCGCCGGATGGCCGCCGTGCGCCGGATCGCCGCGCTGGGCCAGGTCCCCGGCGTCAGCGAGCTGGACCCGGCCCTCACGGTGGCCGAGCACCTGCGCGAGCGGGCACTGCTCCAGCGCCGTTTCGACGGCTCGGTCCGCGCCCTGCTGCGCCGGCCCGGCGCCCGCGCCGCCGAGACCCGGGCCCGGATCGACGAGGCCGTGGCGGCCGCCGGCCTGGACCTCGCCGCCCTGCCGAAGGGCGAGCGGACCTCCGTACGGGATCTGGAACGCCTGGAGGCGCTGCGCCTGTCGATCGCGCTGGCCCTGCTGGGCCGGCCCCGGCTGCTCGGCGTGGACGACACGGACCTGAAGCTGTCGGACGCCGACCGGGCCGAGGCGTGGGCGCTGCTGCGCGCGGTGGCCGCCGCCGGCACCACCGTCCTCGCCGTCTGCAGCGAGGCCCCGGCCGGCGCCCTGCGGATCACCACGGTCGACACCGCCACGAAGGCGGACGCCGACGACACCGCCACCCCGGCCGAACCGGCCGTCCCCGCTGAACCGGTCGCCCCGGCGGACCCCGACGGATCCGCCGAACCCGCCGACCCGGCCGGCCCCGCCGGACCGGACGCGACCGCCGAAGACGACACCACCGAGGAGGGGGCGGCCGATGCGCTCGCCGAAACTGGCCGCGCTTGAGCTGAGGCGCTTCGGCAGGGGCAAGCTGCCGCGCGCCGCGCTCGTCGCGGTCCTGCTGTTGCCGCTGCTGTACGGCGCCCTGTACCTGTACTCGTTCTGGGACCCGTACAGCAGGCTCGACCGGCTGCCCGTGGCCCTGGTGAACGAGGACCGCGGCGCCACCGCCGACGGCAAGCGGATCACCGCGGGCGAGGACATCACCGAGGGGCTGCTCGACAGCAGGACCTTCGAGTGGCACGAGGTCAGCGACGCCGAGGCGCGCAAGGGCGTCGAGGACGGCACGTACTACCTGTCCCTGACCGTGCCCCGCGACTTCAGCGAGCGGATCGCGTCCAGCTCCGGGGACTCCCCCGAGACCGGCGCCCTGAAGGTCCGCACGAACGACTCCAACAACTACATCGTCGGCCAGATCTCGCGGACGGTCTTCTCCGAGGTGCGCACCGCCGCCTCCACCAAGTCCTCCCGGACCTTCCTCGACAAGATCTTCATCTCCTTCTCCGACATCCACGAGGCCACCGCCGAGGCCGCCAAGGGCGCGGCCGACCTGAAGAAGGGCGTGGACAAGGCGAAGAAGGGCTCCAAGGACCTCTCCGCGGGCCTGACGGACGCCAAGGCCGGCAGCAGCGACCTGGCCTCCGGCCTGAAGAAACTGGACAAAGGATCCAAGGACCTCCAGACCGGGTCCCGCAAGGTCGCGAACGGCACCCAGGCGCTCGCCGACAAGGTGAACGGCACCGCGGACAAGGTCCGCCCGTACCTCGCGAACAACGGCAAGTCGATCCGTGACACCGCCAAGCTCGTCTCCGACTCGGCCACCGCCGCCCGCAACGACCTGGAGGACCTGGTCCGGCGCGCCCCGGCCCTGCGGACCGCCGCCCACAAGGCGGACGAGACCCTGGACCGGCTGCACCGCGAGTCCTGCGCGAAGCCCGGCGCCACCGCCACCCCGCCGGCCGAGCTGCCCGAGGGCGTCACCCTGCCCGAGGGCGTCACGCTCCCCGACCCCACGGAGGTGTGCGCGGCCCTGAAGGAGGCGTCGACGACCGCCGGTGACGTGGCCACCGTCGCGGACGACGTGCACGAGCTGACCAAGGACAGCAAGGGCGACCTGAAGACGCTCGACACCCGGCTGAAGAAGCTGAAGAAGGACGCCGACGAGCTGGCCGCCCGCTCCCCGCGCCTGGACCAGGACGTCAAGGACGCCATCCGGAAGATCAACGAGCTCAACAAGGGCGCCCAGAAGGTCGCCGAGGGCGCGGAGCAGCTGCACACCGGCATCACCGGCGCCCGCGCCGGATCGGTCAGCCTGGACAGCGGGGTCGGCAAGCTGAAGAAGGGCGCCGGCGACCTCGACGGCGGCCTGTTCAAGCTGGCCGACGGCTCCGGTTCGCTCGCCACCGGCCTCAAGGACGGCGTCGACAAGATCCCGGACTACGACGAGGCCGAGCGCGACCGGCGTACGGAGGTCATGGCCGACCCGGTGAAGCTGGCCGCCCAGTCGCTCCACAAGGCGCCGAACTACGGCACCGGCTTCGCCCCGTACTTCATCCCGCTCTCCCTCTGGGTCGGCGCGATGGTCGCCTACATGATCATCCAGCCGATGAACCGGCGGGCCCTCGCCGCGGGCGCCTCCGCCTGGCGGATCGCGCTGGCCGGCTGGTTCCCGGTGGCGGCGATCGGCGTCCTCCAGGTCGGCGCGCTCCTCTCCGTCCTGCACTGGGGGCTCGGCCTGGAGATGACCCGCGCGGCCGGCACGGTCGGCTTCCTCGCCCTGGTGACCTGCTGCTTCGCCGCGATCATCCAGTGGCTGAACGCCCGCTTCGGCGCGGCCGGCCGGATCCTGGTGCTCGCGCTGCTCATGGTCCAGCTGACCTCGGCGGGCGGCACCTACCCGGTGCAGACCAGTCCGGCCTTCTTCAACGCCGTCCACCCCTTCCTGCCGATGACCCACGTGGTCGAGGCGCTGCGCCGGCTCATCACCGGCGGCGGACTCGGACCGGTCTGGGAGGCCGTCGCCGTCCTGACCGCCTTCACCCTGGGCGCGCTCGCCCTGACCGCGGTCACCGCGCGGCGCAAGCAGGTGTGGACGCTGGACCGGCTCCACCCCGAGCTGTCCCTGTGACCCGGCCCGCCTCTGTGAGAATCGACCCCATGGAAAGCAGCAGCACCCGGCGCCAGGCCACCCGCGCCAAGCTCTACGAGGCGGCCGTCACCCTCATCGCCGAGCAGGGGTTCTCGGCCACGACGGTCGACGAGATCGCCGAGCGGGCCGGAGTGGCCAAGGGCACGGTCTACTACAACTTCAAGAGCAAGACCGAGCTCTTCGAGGAGCTGCTGCGCCACGGCGTCTCCCTGCTGACCGCCTCCCTGCGGGCGGCGGCCGAGGAGACGGCGGCGAAGGGCGGCAGCCGGGTCTCCGCGCTGGACGCGATGATCCGCGCGGGCCTGGTCTTCATCGACCGCTACCCGGCCTTCACCCAGCTGTACGTGGCCGAGCTCTGGCGCACCAACCGCGCGTGGAACTCCACGCTCCTGGTCGTGCGCCAGGAGGCGGTCGCCGTGGTGGAGGGGGTCCTGCGCGAGGGCGTCGAGGCGGGCGAGCTGAGCGAGGAGATCGACGTCCAGCTGACGGCGGCGGCGCTGGTGGGCATGGTCCTGGTCGCGGCGCTCGACTGGAAGGCCTTCCAGAGCGAGCGGTCCCTCGACGACGTCCACGCGGCGCTGTCGCTGCTGCTGCACGGGCGGGTGGGCGGGGGCCGCTGAGCCCGGATCCAGGATCCAGGATCCAATATCCGGGACCCGATGTCCTGGACCTCGGGTACTGGATCCAATATCCAGGACATTGGATGCGGGATCCGATGTCCGATGTCCCGGACATCGGATCCAAGATCCGGGATCCAAGATCCAAGATCCAAGATCCGGGATCCGGGATTTTGGACCCCCGGTCCCGGACCCACCATCCGAAAAACGAAAAGCGCCGGTCCCGCGAGGCTCGATCCCCCCGAGCCACGCCGGACCGGCGCTTCCTTCGTACACCCCCGTGCACGTCCCCCGTACCGGCAGGCGCGCGGCCCCGTTCCGCCGCCCCGTGTCGGCGGTGCGGAGCCGCGCCCCTTCCGTGGGCTCCACTCTCTCCTCCGGGGGGCCGTTCCCCCATCCGCGCGGGTACTCATCTCGGCGTCTAGGTACGGGTACTCAGGCGCCGCGCCGGAGCCCGGCCGGAGCGGTCCGCACGGGTGACGGACAAGCGCCGTCTCGTTACGATCGCGAGCGTGTCCGTACTCCCCCTGGTCTTCACCAGCGGCTGGGCGAGCGGGATCAACGCGTACGCGGTGGTCCTGCTCCTCGGCGTCTTCGGCGCGACCGGGCTCACCGACGAGGTGCCCGAGGCGCTCCAGCGCACGGATGTCCTGATCGCGGCCGGCGTGCTGTTCCTGTGCGAGGCCGTCGCGGACAAGATCCCCTATGTGGACAACGTGTGGGACTCGGTCCACACGGTGATCCGGCCGGTCGCGGGGGCCGTGGTGGCGGCCCTGCTCGCCGGCGAGAGCGGTTCGCTGCCGGAGCTGGCGGCGGGGGCGGTCGGCGGTTCGACGGCGCTGATGAGCCATCTGGTCAAGGCGGGGACCCGGATGGCGGTGAACACCTCGCCGGAGCCGTTCTCCAACATCGTGATCAGTACGGGCGAGGACCTCGCGGTGGCGGGGGTCATCACCTTCGCGCTCTTCCATCCGGTGGCGGCGGCGGTGATCGCCGCCGTGCTGCTGGCGCTCGGGGTGTGGCTGCTGGTCTTCCTGGCCTCGCGGATCCGGCGGTTCCGGCGCCGCCGGGCCCAGCGCCGCGAGGAGCGCAGACTGGCCGCGGCCGGGGGCGGGCCACCTGCGGGCGGCCCTGTCGGCGGAGGCCGATAAGGTCCCTGACATGGGACGGATTGTGGTGATCGGCGCGGGTCTCGGCGCCATGGCGGCGGCCGCGCGGCTCGCGGTCGCCGGACACGCGGTGACGGTCTACGAGCGGACGTCGACGTACGGCGGCGCGGTGGGCCGCCTCGAGCGCGACGGCTTCGCCTTCGACACGGGACCGGGGCTGCTGCACCTGCCGGCGGTCTACCGCGACCTGTTCGTGAAGACCGGGAAGAAGCCGCTGGAGGAGTGCGTCGACCTGCGCCAGGTCGACCCGGCCGCCCGGCACGTCTTCGCCGACGGCACGCGCGTGGACCTGCCGAACGCCTCCCGGGCGGGCACGCTCGCCGCCCTGGACGCGGCGCTCGGCGCGGGCGCGGGCGAGCGCTGGGGCGACTTCCTGGTGCGGGCCCGCGAGGCGTGGGACCGCACCCGCCGCCCGCTCCTGGAGGAGCCGCAGCCCGCCGCCCCGAAGGCGCTCGCCCGCGAGCCGTACCCGGCCCTCAAGGCGGGCCTGCTGCGCCGCCCGACGCGGACGCTCGCCCGGATCGGGGAGCGCGAGCTGAGGGACCCCCGGCTGGTCGCGCTGCTCGACTCGTACGCGGAGGCGTACGGCTTCCCGGCGGCCGCCGCCCCGGCGTCCGCCGCCGTCCTGCCGTACATGGAGCAGACCTTCGGCAGCTGGTACGTGGCCGGCGGCATGCGGGCGCTCGCGGACGCGGTGTACGAGCGCTGCCGGGAGCGGCGGGTGGAGTTCGTCTTCGACGCGCCCGTCGACGACGTGCTGACCGAGGGCGAGCGGGCCGTCGGGGTGCGGCTGGAGTCCGGCGAGGCGGTGGAGGCGGACCACGTGGTCGTCGGCGCGCCCGTGCCGGAGCTCTACCGCGAGCAGGTCCTGCCGTGGCAGTACAGCGACGAGTGGACGCACTTCCAGCGGCACGGCACCAGCCGTCTGACGGTCCTGCTGGCCCTCCGCGGGGCCCGTGAGGAGGGGGCCGTGCACCGCACGGTCGTGCACGGGGCCGGAGATCCGCTGCACACGCCCACGGTGACGGTCCTGCGGCCGGACGATCCGGCGCTGCGGCCCGACGCGGACCACGAGTCGGTGACGGTGTCCATGATGCTGGACCTGGTGCCGGAGGAGGACTGGGCGGAGCTCGCCGACCGGATGGTGGAGGCCGCCGCGTCCGCGGTGCCGGGCCTCGCCGAGCGGCTGCTCTGGCGGGAGGTCCGCACCCCGGAGGACGTGCGGGAGGCCACCGGGACGGCCGAGGTGCCGGGCCCGGCGCTGGCGTCCGCCCGGGGGGACTGGCTCCCGGCGCCCAACCTCTCCCCCGTCCCCGGCCTCTACTTCGCGGGCGGCTGGTCGCACCCGGGCGGCGGGCTCGCCCACGCGGGCATGTCGGGCGCGCTGGTGGCCGGGCTGATCGTGGAGGGCGCGGACTTCCGCGGCTCGCAGTGACCGGGCCCGGCCGGGCGGGGCCTCAGTAGCGGTACTGGGACCGCTCGTCCGGGTGCGGCTCGTGGCCGTACTGCCCCGGGGCCTGCGCCTGGGGCGGCTGCGCGTCGGTGTCGCGCTGCTGCGGGACCCAGACGCCGCCGGGCGGGGTGTCGTAGGTGTACGAGGGGGCGTAGGGGTCGCCGTAGTACGAGGTGTACTGCTGGCCGTCCGTGCCGGGGCCGATGTACGGGTCGGAGTAGGCGGCATACTGCTGCGGGCCGCCGGCGGTGCCGTAGTCGTAGCCGGGCTGCTGCTCGTAGCCGGCGGCGTAGGGGTCGTACGCGGGCGTGTTCAGGCCGGCGGGGGCGTGACCGCCGGGGGCGTAGGGGTCGGCCGGGTAGGCGCCGGTCCCGTGGCCGGAGGCGGCGTAGGAGCCGGTGTCGTAGGAGCCGGTGTCGTAGCCGCCGTACGCGGGGGCCTGGGCGGTCCGGTCGTGCTGTCCGCCGCCGTAGACGCCGTACTGACCGGTGTCCTCAGGCAGGGGCTGCGGCTCGTGGACGGAGGTCGGCTCGTCGTGGCCGGCGCGCGGTTCCCCGGCGTCCGGGCCGTCGCCCTCGTAGGAGAGGCCGGAGACCTCCAGGGTGGGGCCGGCCTCGGAAGCCGCCTTGCGGCGGCGGCTGGCGCCGGGGTTGCCGCCGATCGCCCAGCCGGTGGAGAAGCCGCGGCGGAAGGAGAGGGTCACGAAGGTCTGGCCGACGGCGAAGCCGACCGCGCCGGTGATGATGACCGCCACCGAGGGCAGCAGCACGCCGACGACCACGCCGAGGAAGCCGCAGAAGGCGAGGATGCGCCAGCGCAGCCGCGCCTTGTACTGGAGCAGCACCTCGCCCAGCAGCCAGAGGGCCACCAGCCCGAACGCGATGTAGAGGACCGTCCACCCCATGCCCCGCCGCCCCTCTCTACGGCCACCGCCGCGGGTCGGGGCGGGTACGACCGGTCAGGACTGCTGGTGCAGTCCGAGATTCTCGTAGATCTCGAGCGTCGCGGTGGAGCTGTTGAGCGTGATGAAGTGCAGACCGGGGACACCCTCGGCCAGCAGGCGCGCGCAGAACTCCGTCGCGAACTCGATACCGATGGAGCGTACAGCGGCGGGATCGTCCTTGACCGCGAGGATGCGTTCTTTCACATCCGCCGGGAAGGCCGCGTTGCTGAGCTGGGGCAGCCGGTCGAGCGTCTTCACGTTCACGACGGGCATGACCTCGGGGATGATCGGGGTCTCGCAGCCGGCCTTCTCGACGCTGTCGCGGAGCCGCAGGTAGTTCTCGGGGTCGAAGAACATCTGGGTGACCGCGTAGTCGGCGCCGGCCCGGCACTTGTCGACGAAGTGCCGGATGTCGGTGTCCCAGTCGGTGGACCGGGGGTGCATCTCCGGGAAGGCGGCGACGCCCACGCAGAAGTCGCCGGACTCCTTGATGAGACGGACCAGGTCGGCGGCGTAGCGGACGCCCTCGGGGTGCTCGACCCAGTCGCCCAGCGGGTCGCCCGGCGGGTCGCCGCGCAGCGCCAGCATGTTGCGGATGCCGGCGTCGGCGTACTGGCCGAGGACGTTGCGCAGCTCGGCGACCGAGTGGTCGACGGCGGTGAGGTGGGCGACCGGGGTGAGGGTGGTGTCCGAGGCGATCTTCTGGGTGGCCTTGACGGTGCCGCCGCGGGTGGAGCCGCCGGCGCCGTAGGTCACGGAGACGAAGCTGGGGCCGACGGCCTCGACGCGGCGCATGGCGTTCCAGAGGACCTGCTCGCCCTTGGGCGTCCGGGGCGCGTAGAACTCGAAGGAGTACGACGTGCCGGAGGCGAGGATCTCGCGGACCGTGCGGGCGCGGTCCGTACGGACGGAAGCGGTTCCAAGGGCCATACGGGCAGGTTAGACGGGGTCCAGGTGGCCGAGGAAACCGCGTCCGAGTAGTGGACAGCTTTTCGGACACCGGTACGAGGCCGCTCCCGCGCGCCTGGACGAAGCTCCGGACCGCGCCCGGGGCCGCCGCCCGGCCCGGGCGCCGCTCCGCCCCGGTCCCGGTCGGACCCGTCGTCGGGCCCGGGCGCCGGTCCGTTCCCGGCCCCGGTCCCGCGCCCGGTCCCCGTCGTCCGGCTCAGGCGCCGGCCCGCTCCCGGACGCGCTTGGCGAGGGAGGCGGTGGCCGCGGCCGGGTCGTCGGCCTCGGTGATCGCGCGGACCACGACGATCCGGCGGGCGCCGGCGTCCAGCACCTCGTCGAGGTTGCCCTCGTCGATGCCGCCGATGGCGAACCAGGGGCGGTCCTGGGCGAGTCCGGCCGCGTACCGCACCAGGCCGAGGCCGGGGGCGTACCGGCCGGGCTTGGTGGGGGTGGGCCAGCAGGGGCCGGTGCAGAAGTAGTCGACGCCGGGTTCGGCGGCGGCCGCGGCCACCTCGGACTCGGCGTGACAGGAACGGCCGATCAGCACCTCGTCGCCGAGGATCGCGCGGGCGGCGGGGACGGGCAGGTCGCCCTGGCCGAGGTGGAGGACGTCGGAGCCGATGGCGTGGGCGACGTCGGCCCGGTCGTTCACGGCGAGGAGCGTGCCGTGCCGGCGGCAGGCGTCGGCGAACACGGCGAGGTGCTCCAGCTCCTCGGCGGCCTCCATGCCCTTGTCGCGGAGCTGGACGACGTCGACGCCGGAGGAGAGCACGGCGTCGAGGAAGGCGGGCAGGTCGCCCTGGCGCTTCCGGGCGTCGGTGCACAGGTAGAGCCGGGCGTCGGCGAGCCGCTCACGAGGCGTAGGCATGGTGGTTCCCCCCGTCGGGTGGTGCCGGTGGCGCGGCGGCGGACCGCCGCGGCACCGGCTCGGTGGTGGTTCGGTGCGTCAGACGGCGAGCGCCTGGGCGCGGCGCTTCACCTCCGTGCCGCGATTCTCGCCGAGGGCCTGCGCGGGGGTGCCGGGCAGGGTCGGGTCCGGGGTGAAGAGCCACTCCAGCATCTCTTCGTCGGTGAAGCCGTCGTCCTTCAGGAGGGTCAGGGTGCCGGCGAGGCCCTTGACCACCTTGCCGTCCTGGATGAAGGCGGCGGGCACCTGGAGGGCGTTGTTCTCTCCGCGGCGCACGGCGATCAGCTGGCCCTCCTTCACCAGCTGCCGCACACGCGTCACCTCGACGTCGAGCATCTCCGCGATGTCGGGGAGGTAGAGCCAGGCGGGGACGAGAGCATCGATGTTTGCGTCAATCTCGGTCACGGGACAAGCCTGCCATCCGGGACCGACAGCCGGTAGTCGGACCCGTCCCCACCGCCTCCGTACGGGGGTGCTAGAGGGCGGCGGACTTCAGCGGGACGGCCGGGTCGGCGGCGCGCTCGGGGTCGACGGGGGTGCCGGCCTCGATGAGCCTGCGCCCCTGGGCGAGGTCGCGGGGCCGGCCGACGGCCAGCAGCGCCACCGGCACGCCGGCCCGCAGCCAGAGCACCGACCAGGAGGCGCCGGACGGGTCGCCGCGCCGGACCAGCGCGTCGGCGCCGGCGTGGTGGCCCGCGTACTGGACGAAGCGGCCGAACTGCTCGGACCAGAAGTACGGCACGGGGTCGTACGGCTCCGGGGCGGCGTCCAGGATGTCGGCGGCGACCGTGCGGGGGCCCTGGAGGGCGTTGTCCCAGTGGTGGACGAGGAGGCGCTCCCCGTAGCGGGCGGAGGGGAAGGAGGCGCAGTCGCCGACCGCGTACACGTCGGGCAGGGAGGTGCGCAGCCGGTCGTCGGCGGTGACGGCGCCGCTCGGGTCGAGGGCGATGCCGGAGCCGGCGAGCCAGTCGGTGGCGGGGCGGGCGCCGATGCCGACGACGACGGCGTCGGCGGGCAGTTCGCGGCCGTCGGCGAGGACGACGGCGCCGGGCCGGACGGTGTCCACGCGCGCGTGGGTGAGGAGTTCGGCGCCGCTCTCGGCGTACCAGCCGGCCATGGAGGTGGTGACCTCGGCGGGCAGGGCGCCGGCCAGCGGCAGGGCCGAGGCCTCGACGACGGTGACGGCGCAGCCGGCCTCGCGGGCGGCGGTGGCGAACTCGGCGCCGATCCAGCCGGCGCCGACCACGACGACGGCGTGCCGGTTCTCCAGGACGGGGCCGAGGCGGACGGCGTCGTCGAGGGTGCGCAGCAGGTGGACGCCGGGGACGCCCTCGGAGCCGGGGAGGGTGAGCGGGTGGGCGCCGGTGGCGAGGACGAGGACGTCGTACGGGACGGGTCCCGCCTCGGTGTCCAGTTCGTGGTCGGCCGGGCGCAGTCCGGTGACGTCCAGGCCGAGCCGGAGGTCGACGCCGAGGGAGGCGAAGTCGACGTCGAAGGCGGAGTGCTCGGCCTTGCCGAGGAGGACCGCCTTGGAGAGCGGGGGCCGGTCGTAGGGCTGGTGGGGTTCGGCGCCGATGAGGGTGACGGGGCCCTCGAAGCCCTGCTCGCGCAGGGCGACGGCGGTCTGCACGCCCGCCATGCCCGCGCCGACGATCACGACGTGCCGCTGGGTCTGCTTCTGCTCGCTCACCCGTCCACCTTACGCATCTGACATACCGTCAGGAAGGGAGGCCCTCTGTGGCGCCCCGCCGACGGCGGCTAGGGTGGCGGTCACACACACCACTCGCGGGAGCCCGGACGCACCGGGCTGAGAGGGAGGCTGACCGGCCTCCGACCGTACGAACCTGATCCGGGTCATGCCGGCGAAGGGAGGGGCGGTCACGCCCATGCGTTCTTCCGACAGCACCGGAACGCGCTCTTCCGGGAGCGCCGACAGCGGTGCGCACACCGACGTCCTCGTGGTCGGGGGCGGCATCATCGGCCTGGTCACGGCCTGGCGGGCGGCCCTGCGCGGGCTGGCCGTCGCGGTCGTCGACCCCGAGCCGGGCGGCGGCGCCGCGCGGGTCGCGGCCGGCATGCTCGCCGCCGTCACCGAACTCCACTACGGCGAGGAGACCCTCCTCGGGCTCAACCTGGCCTCCGCCGCCCGCTACCCCGCCTTCGTCGCCGAGCTGGAGGAGGCCACCGGCCTCGACGTCGGCTACCGCGCCTGCGGCACCCTGGCCGTGGCGCTCGACGCCGACGACCGGGCCCACCTGCGGGAACTGCACGCCCTCCAGACCCGCTGCGGGCTCGCCTCCGAGTGGCTGAGCGGCCGCGAGTGCCGCCGCCTCGAACCCATGCTGGCGCCCGGGGTGCGCGGCGGGCTCCGGGTGGACGGCGACCACCAGGTGGACCCGCGCCGGCTGGCCGCCGCGCTCCTCGTGGCCTGCGAGCGGGCCGGGGTGGTCTTCCACCGGGCCCTCGCCGCGCGGCTCGCGGTGGCGGGCGACCGGGCGCGCGGCGTCGTCCTCGGCGACGGCACGGAGCTGGCCGCCGGCCAGACCGTCCTCGCCGCGGGCAGCCTCAGCGGCCGGCTCGCGGGCGTGCCCGCGGCGGTCCTGCCGCCGGTCCGCCCGGTGAAGGGCCAGGTCCTGCGGCTGCGGATCCCCGCCCCGTACGCCCCCTTCCTCTCCCGCACCGTCCGGGCCGTGGTCCGCGGCAGCCACGTCTACCTCGTGCCGCGCGAGAACGGCGAGCTGGTCGTCGGCGCCACCAGCGAGGAGCTGGGCTGGGACACCACGGTGACCGCGGGCGGGGTGTACGAGCTGCTGCGCGACGCCCACGAGCTGGTCCCCGGCCTCACCGAGCTGCCGCTCACCGAGACCCTGGCCGGGCTGCGCCCCGGCTCCCCCGACAACGCGCCGCTGCTCGGGCCGAGCGCCCTGCCCGGCCTCCACCTGGCCACCGGCCACTACCGCAACGGGGTCCTCCTGACCCCCGTCACCGGCGACGTCATGGCGGAGGCGCTGACCACCGGCCTCCTCCCCGACGAGGCGCGCCCCTTCTCCCCCCGCCGCTTCCCCACCGTCCTGTCCGCACCCCAGGAGCAGCCCGCATGAACGTGTCCGTGAACGGCGAGCCGCGCACGCTCGCCGGCCCCGTCTCCCTGGCCTCCCTGGTCGCCTCCCTCACCACCGCCCCCTCCGGCGTGGCCGCCGCCGTCAACGAGACGGTGGTGCCGCGCGGCGAGTGGGCGACGACGGCGCTCGCCGACGGCGACCGGGTCGAGGTCCTGACCGCGGTGCAGGGGGGCTGAGCACGATGTCCGACGACGTGTTCGTCCTCGGCGGTGCGGAGTTCTCCTCCCGCCTCGTCATGGGCACCGGCGGCGCCCCCAGCCTGGACGTCCTGGAGCGCGCCCTGGTGGCCAGCGGCACCGAGCTCACCACGGTCGCCATGCGCCGCCTCGACCCCACCGTGCAGGGCTCGGTCCTCTCCGTCCTGGACCGGCTCGGCATCCGCGTCCTGCCGAACACGGCGGGCTGCCACACCGCCGGCGAGGCCGTCCTCACGGCCCGCCTCGCGCGGGAGGCGCTGGGCACGGACTGGGTCAAGCTGGAGGTGGTCGCGGACGAGCGGACCCTCCTCCCCGACGCGGTGGAGCTGCTCGACGCGGCGGAGACCCTGGTGGACGACGGCTTCACCGTCCTGCCGTACACCAACGACGACCCGGTCCTCGCCCGGAGGCTGGAGGACGTCGGCTGCGCCGCGATCATGCCGCTGGGCTCCCCCATCGGCTCCGGCCTCGGCATCCGCAACCCGCACAACTTCGAGCTGATCGTGGAGAAGGCCGGCGTCCCGGTGATCCTCGACGCCGGCGCGGGCACGGCCTCGGACGCGGCGCTCGCGATGGAGCTGGGCTGCGCGGCGGTGATGCTGGCCTCGGCGGTGACCCGTGCGCAGGAGCCGGTCCTGATGGCCTCGGCGATGCGCCACGCGGTCGAGGCGGGCCGCCTCGCCCGCCGCGCGGGCCGCATCCCCCGCCGCCACTTCGCGGAGGCTTCCTCCCCGGCGGAGGGCCGCGCCCGGCTGGACCCGGAACGCCCCGCCTTCTGACCCCGGCGGGGCGCGGGGTACGTCACAGGCGTGCTGCGGTCGGGACCCGGCGGGCGGGCCGTGTCCCTACCGGCTCGTAGACTCGACGCCGTGGACACGACCCTTCAGGACCCCCTCGTCGGTCGGCTGCTCGACGGCCGCTACCGCGTGGACGCGCGCATCGCCGTCGGCGGGATGGCCACGGTCTACCGGGCCGTCGACACCCGCCTCGACCGCGTCCTCGCGCTCAAGGTGATGCATCCCGACCTGGCGGCCGACGCCGCCTTCGTCGAGCGGTTCATCCGCGAGGCGAAGTCGGTCGCCCGCCTCGCCCACCCGAACGTGGTCGGGGTCTTCGACCAGGGCGCCGAGGGCGCGTACGTCTACCTGGCGATGGAGTACGTCTCCGGCTGCACCCTGCGCGACGTGCTCCGCGAGCGCGGCGCGCTCCAGCCCCGCGCCGCGCTGGACGTCCTGGAGCCGGTGCTCGCCGCGCTCGGCGCCGCGCACCGGGCCGGGTTCGTGCACCGGGACATGAAGCCGGAGAACGTGCTGATAGGGGACGACGGCCGGGTCAAGGTCGCCGACTTCGGTCTCGTCCGGGCCGTGGGCTCGGCGACGGCCACCACCGGCGCGGTCCTCGGCACCGTCTCGTACCTCGCCCCCGAGCAGATCGAGCACGGCACCGCCGACACCCGGGCCGACGTGTACGCCTGCGGCGTCGTCCTGTACGAGATGCTGACGGGCGCCAAGCCGCACTCCGGCGACACCCCCGCCCAGGTCCTCTACCGGCACCTGAACACCGACGTGCCGGCCCCGTCCGCGGCCGTCCCCGGGCTGCCGCCGGAGCTGGACGAGCTGGTGGCCGCCGCGACCGCCCGCGACCCCGGGGCCCGCCCGGAGGACGCGGTGGCGCTGCTCGCCCTGGCCCGGGAGACCCGCGCGGCCCTCACCGACGCCCAGCTCGACGCGGTGCCGCCGGGGGCGCGGGCCGAGCAGCGGGACACCGGCGAGGACCGCACCAGCGTGATCGCCCGCCCGGTGCCCGCGCGCGAGGTCACCGATCCGCAGGCGGTGCAGCACACCAGCCGGCTCGCGTCCCCCGGGGCCCCGCCGGCCCGGCCGCGCCGCCCGGCCCCGCGCGGTCCGCTCCTGATCGTCCTCGGCGTCCTGCTCCTCCTGGGCATCGGCGGCGGCGTCTGGTACGTCGGCGCCGGACAGTTCACCCGCGTCCCCGCCGTCCTCGGCCAGCCCGAGGCGACGGCGGCGAAGCGGCTCGCCGACGCCGGCCTGGAGCTGGGCACGACGAAGCGCGCCTTCAGCGACGTGTACGAGCGCGGCACCGTGATGGCCGTCGACCCGGCTCCCGGCGAGCGGGTCCGCGGCGGCGCCACCGTCACCCTCACCCTCTCCCGCGGCCCGGAGATCGTGAAGGTGCCCAACCTGAAGGGCAAGCCGCTCGCCGAGGCCCGGCGGATCCTCACGGAGGAGGGCCTCGCCCCCGGTGTGGTCACCACCGTCTTCAGCGCGACCGTCGCCCAGGGCGCGGTGATCGGCTCCGACCCGGAGCCGGGCACCGAGCGGGCCCCGGACTCGGCCGTGGCGCTCGTGGTCAGCAAGGGCGCCCCCGTCGACGTCCCGGACGTCACCGGCGAGACCGTCGCCGACGCCACCGCCGCCCTCCAGGAGGCCGGCCTCAAGGTGTCGGTCGCGCCGGAGCGGGTGCACTCCCCCGAGGACGCCGGCTCGGTCGCCGCCCAGTCGCTCGCGGAGGGCAGCCGGGCCGCGAAGGGCGACGCGATCACGCTGACCGTCTCCAAGGGGCCGCGGCAGGTCGAGGTGCCGGACGTCGTCGGCATGTCGACCGACGAGGCCCGCGAGGCACTGGAGGCCGCCGGCTTCGAGGTGAAGGTGGAGAAGAAGTTCCCCTTCCTCGGCGACGAGGTCACGGGCCAGTCCGTCGAGGGCGGCGAGACCGCCCCCGAGGGCTCCGCCGTCGCCATCACCATCAAGGGAATCTGAGACACCCATGCGCAACCCCGTCGGCGGCCACGTCCCCGTGGCCGGCGGTCTCGCCACCGTCGGCCTCGGCTACGCCCGCGAGCTGGGCGCCGAGACGGTCCAGGTCTTCGTCGCCAACCCGCGCGGCTGGGCCACCCCGGCCGGCAACCCGGCCCAGGACGAGCGGTTCCGCGCCGAGTGCGCCGCCGCGTCGCTCTCGGCCTGGGTGCACGCCCCGTACCTGATCAACTTCGGCTCCCACACGGAGGCCACCGTCGAGAAGTCGGTGGAGTCGCTGCGGCACTCGCTGCGGCGGGGCCGGGAGATCGGCGCGAAGGGCGTGGTCGTCCACACCGGCTCGGCGACCGGCGGCCGCCCCCGCGCGCAGGCGCTGGCGCAGGTGCGGGAGCGGATGCTGCCGCTGCTCGACGAGCTGACCCACGAGGACGACCCGTACCTGCTCCTGGAGTCCACGGCCGGCCAGGGCTTCTCGCTCTGCTCCCGGGCGGAGGACTTCGGCCCGTACTTCGACGCGCTCGACCACCACCCGAAGCTGGGGATCTGCCTCGACACCTGCCACATCTTCGCGGCCGGCCACGACCTGACGGCGCCGGGCGGGGCGGTACGGACCCTGGACGAGCTGGTCGCCACCGTCGGCGAGGGCCGGCTGCGGCTGATCCACGCCAACGACTCCAAGGAGGCCGCCGGCGCGCACAGGGACCGGCACGCCAACATCGGCGCCGGGCACATCGGCGAGGAGGCGTTCCGGCACCTGCTGCGCCATCCGGCCACCGACGGCGTACCGCTGATCATCGAAACGCCGGGCGGCAAGGAAGGCCACGTCGCGGACATCGAGCTGCTCAAGAAGCTCCGGATGTGATCCGCTTCTGATCATTTCCGATTGATGGGTACCCCTGAGGGGTATACGGTTCCCGTATCGGCAGGAACCGCTGTCCGAGGCTGGGGGCCCCTCATGGAGCACGAAGCGCACGACCACCACACGAGTCACACCGACCACGCCGGCCACCGCGACCCCACCGGCCACGCCGCTCACCACGGCCACGAGGGCCACCACGCCGGGCACGGCGCCGGGAGCGGGGCGAGCTGGAGCATGGCGGCGAGGGCCACCCTCCACTGCCTCACCGGCTGCGCCATCGGCGAGGTCCTGGGCATGGTCGTCGGCACCGCGCTCGGCTGGGGCAACGCCCCGACGATGGCCCTCGCGATCGTCCTGGCGTTCTTCTTCGGCTACGCGCTCACGCTGCGCGGCGTCCTCACCGCCGGCCTGGACCTCCGGTCCGCCGTCAAGGTCGCGCTCGCCGCCGACACGCTCTCCATCCTCGTCATGGAGATCGTCGACAACGGCGTGCTGCTGCTCGTCCCGGGCGCCATGGACGCCCACCTGGACGACGCCCTCTTCTGGGGCGCGCTCGCCTTCGCCTTCGCCGTCGCGTTCCTGGTCACCACGCCGGTGAACAAGTGGATGATCGCCCGGGGCAAGGGGCACGCGGTGGTGCACCGGTACCACCGCTGAGCCGGCGCCGCCGAGGACGGCGGGCGGCGGACCGGGGCGCCTACAGCTCCGGGCCGTCGCCCGGTTCCTCCTGGTACGAGTAGCGCTGCTCGGTCCACGGGTCGCCGAGGTTGTGGTAGCCGCGCTCCTCCCAGAACCCGCGGCGGTCGGCCGTCATGTACTCCACGCCCCGGACCCACTTGGGCCCCTTCCAGGCGTACAGGTGGGGCACGACGAGCCGCAGCGGGAAGCCGTGCTCGGCGGTGAGCAGCTCGCCGTCCTTGTGGGTGGCGAAGATCGTGCGCTCGGCGGCGAAGTCGGCGAGCCGCATGTTGGCGCTGTAGCCGTACTCGGCCCAGACCATGACGTGCGTGACGTGCGGGGCGGGCGGCGCGAGCTCCAGGACCGTCCGGGCGGCGACCCCGCCCCACTCGGCGCCGAGCATGCTGAACTTGGTCACGCAGTGCAGATCGGCCACCACCGTGGTGAACGGCAGGGCCGAGAACTCCTCGTGGTTCCAGCACCGCTTGTCGCCGTCGGCGGTCGCCCCGAAGACGCGGAACTCCCAGCGCTCCGGCTTGAACCGGGGCACGGGTCCGTAGTGGGTGACCGGCCAGCCGCGCTGGAGCCGCTGCCCCGGCGGAAGCCCGGGCGAATCGTCCGGCGTCCCCACGTCCCGGTGTACCCCGCTCTCCGGCTGACCCATGTCATCCATGGTGACAGACCGCGAGGGGTGGTCATGACCAGCCACCCGCCTGGCCGAGCCCATCCGGGCAAGTCCGACTAAGCCTGCACTTACTGGACGCCCCTCAAGGGGGATGCGAGGATGCGGCCATCCTGCCCTGTGACGGGCCGGACACACCCCGTGATGGAAGGAACCTTGAGCGATGCAGGGCGACCCCGAGGTCCTGGAGTTTCTGAACGAGCAGCTGACCGGCGAGCTGACGGCCATCAACCAGTACTGGCTGCACTACCGCATCCAGGACAACAAGGGCTGGACGAAGCTCGCGAAGTACACCCGCGAAGAGTCCATCGACGAGATGAAGCACGCGGACAAGCTGACCGAGCGCATCCTGATGCTCGACGGCCTGCCCAACTACCAGCGGCTCTTCCACGTGCGCGTCGGCCAGACCGTCACCGAGATGTTCCAGGCGGACCGCCAGGTCGAGGTGGAGGCGATCGACCGCCTCAAGCGGGGCATCGAGGTCATGCGCGCCAAGGGGGACATCACCTCGGCCAACCTCTTCGAGGAGATCCTCGCGGACGAGGAGCACCACATCGACTACCTGGACACCCAGCTGGAGCTGATCGAGTCGCTGGGCGAGGCGCTCTACCTCTCGACGCTCATCGAGCAGCCGAGCTAGGCCGCCTCGGTCAGGTCGGTCTCCGCCGCGAGGGCCGGCGCGCCCTGGTCCAGGAGCTCGCGGCGCGGGCAGCCGCCGCGGCCGAGGAGGGCCTGGATGCGCCGCACGCACGAGCCGCAGTCCGTGCCCGCCTTGGAGGCGGAGGCGATCTGGCGGGGCGTGCAGGCGCCGGCCTCCGCGTGCTCCTTGACCTGCTTCTCCGTGACACCGAAGCATGAGCAGACGTACACGCGGTTCACCTCCCGCCGAGATCGATTAGGCTAACCTAACCTTACCCGGCGGGCCGGGAGCGTAAAAGCCTCCGCTATGACGATGGGGCGCGGATCACAAGGATCCGCGCCCCATCGTCATAGCGAGCCGCTTACTGATCGCGGTACATCTCGGCCACGAGGAACGCGAGGTCGAGCGACTGGCTCCGGTTGAGGCGCGGGTCGCAGGCCGTCTCGTAGCGCTGGTGCAGGTCGTCGACGAAGATCTCGTCGCCGCCGCCCACGCACTCGGTGACGTCGTCACCGGTGAGCTCGACGTGGATGCCGCCCGGGTGGGTGCCCAGCGCCTTGTGGACCTCGAAGAAGCCCTTGACCTCGTCGAGCACGTCGTCGAAGCGGCGGGTCTTGTGGCCGGAGGCCGCCTCGAAGGTGTTGCCGTGCATCGGGTCGGTCACCCAGGCGACGGTGGCGCCCGAGGCAGTGACCTTCTCGACCAGCTCCGGGAGCTTGTCCCGGACCTTGTCGGCGCCCATGCGGACGATGAAGGTCAGCCGGCCCGGCTCGCGGTCCGGGTCGAGGCGCTCGATGTAGGTGAGCGCCTCCTCCGGGGTGGTCGTCGGGCCCAGCTTGATGCCGATCGGGTTCGCGATCCGCGACGCGAACTCGATGTGGGCGTGGTCGAGCTGGCGGGTGCGCTCGCCGATCCAGACCATGTGGCCGGAGGTGTCGTACAGCTTGCCCGTGCGGGAGTCGGTACGGGTCAGGGCGCCCTCGTAGTCGAGCAGCAGCGCCTCGTGGGAGGCGTAGAACTCGACGGCCTTGAACTCGGCCGGGTCGGTGCCGCACGCCTTCATGAAGTTCAGCGCGTTGTCGATCTCGCGGGCGAGCGCCTCGTAGCGCTGGCCCGACGGGGACGACTTCACGAAGTCCTGGTTCCAGGCGTGCACCTGGCGCAGGTCGGCGTAGCCACCGGTGGTGAAGGCGCGGACCAGGTTGAGCGTGGAGGCGGAGGCGTGGTACATCCGCTTCAGGCGCTCGGGGTCCGGGACGCGGGCGGCCTCGGTGAAGTCGAAGCCGTTGACGGAGTCGCCCCGGTAGGTGGGGAGCGTCACGCCGTCGCGGGTCTCGGTGGGCTTGGAGCGGGGCTTGGAGTACTGGCCCGCGATGCGGCCGACCTTCACGACGGGCACGGAGGCCGCGTAGGTGAGGACGGCGGACATCTGGAGCAGCGTCTTCAGCTTGGCCCGGATGTGGTCGGCGGACACGGCGTCGAAGGCCTCGGCGCAGTCGCCGCCCTGGAGCAGGAACGCCTCGCCACGGGCGACGGCTCCCATCCGGGCGCGCAGCTGGTCGCACTCGCCGGCGAAGACGAGCGGAGGATACGACTCGAGGTCCGCGATCACATCGCGCAGAGCCTCGGCATCGGGGTACTCGGGCTGCTGCGCCGCGGGCAGGTCTCGCCAGGTCGCCTTGGCGACGGCGTGGGATTCAGCGTTCACGGTCACATGGACACAGTACGGGCTTCTTCGTCCGGACCTGTCCCGTGCCCAGTGGCTGAGACGCGCGCCCGTATCACCCGGGCATGATCTTCACGCCATCGAGTGATGTTACCCTCAGGCCCGTTTCAGCAAACGAGCAAACCTGCTCTCCGATGCATGGCCAAAAACATAGGGGTGGGCGTGACCCAGAGGCACCGCAGGGATCGCAAGAAGAAACGACTCTTGTACGGAGCGGCGGCCGCGGTCGTCGCCACGGCCACGATCGGGACCCTCGCGGTCGCCTCGCCGGGCTTCCTCGGCGCGACCGGCGACGCGAAGCCCGGCGACACGGCCACCCTCCAGGAACAGTTCGCGGCGGCGGCGGAGGAGTTCGACGTACCGCAGAGCGTGCTGATGGCGGTGTCGTACCAGCAGACCCGCTGGGAGTCGCACGACGGCGAGCCGAGCACGACCGGCGCGTACAACGTCATGGGGCTGACGAAGGTCGATCCGGAGGACGTCCAGCAGGAGGTCACCGACGAGCAGATCGACCACTTCAACGGCTCCGGCCGGCCGGAGATCGAGAAGACCTTCGACCGCGAGAAGGTCCGCCGCATCCTGGAGAGCGCGCTCGTCGACACCGACGACCCGCGCCTCCACACCCTGGACAAGGGCGCCGAGCTGATCGGCAGCTCCACCGAGTCCGTGCAGAACGACACCGCCGCGTCCATCCGCGCCGGCGCCGCCCTGCTCGCCGACTACCAGAAGCAGGCGGGCGCCGAGCTGTCGGACGAGCCCGGCGACTGGTACCCGGCCGTGGCCCGGTACAGCCAGTCCCCGGAGAAGAAGGGCGCCGACCTCTTCGCGAAGCGCGTCTTCGAGTCGATCAAGAAGGGCGAGCGGGAGCTCACCCTCGACGGCGAGCAGGTCGCGCTGCCGGCCGACCCCGCGGTCGAGCCCGTCAAGCCGGCGAACGTGCCGCTGGCCGCGACCTTCGCGAGCACCACGGCGACCGCGCTCCCCGAGTGCCCGAGCGGCCTGAACTGCAACGTCAAGCTGACCGTGCCCTCCTCCACCGGCAAGAAGAACTACACCGCCGCCGACCGCCCCAACCAGGGCGTCGACATCCGCCAGATCGTCATCCACGACACCGAGGGCGGCTACGACGGCTCGCTCAAGGTGCTCACCGACCCGAACGGCGGGGGCAGCGCCCACTACCTGATCCGGGCGTCCGACGGCCTGGTCACCCAGATGCTCGAGAACAAGAACCTGGCGTGGCACGCGGGCAACTGGACCCACAACATGCACGCCATCGGCGTGGAGCACGAGGGCTACGCCATCAAGGAGGGCAGCTGGTACACCGAGCCCCAGTACCGCTCCTCCGCGGCGCTGGTGAAGCACCTGGCGACCACCTACGGCGTGCCGATCGACCGCGAGCACATCATCGGCCACGACGAGGTCGCGCTCCAGACGGACGACAAGGTCGCCAACCTGCACTGGGACGGCGGGCCGTACTGGGACTGGAACCACTACATGTCCCTCCTGGGCGCCCCGCAGGGCGACCAGGGCGCGGGCGGCCTGCTCCGGGCCGGCCAGACGGTCCGGGTGGTCCCGCCCTTCACCACGGCGAACCAGCCGAAGCTGAGCGTCGGCGGCACGGAGGTCCCGCCGCGGCCGTCGAACTTCGGCTACCTCTACACGTCGCCCTCGACGAGCGCGACGACGCTGAAGGACCCGTACTTCACCTCCCTCTGGTCCGAGGGCTCCAACTACGGCAACAAGGTCCGCGCCGGCGGCCTGTACGTCGTCGCGGAGGTCCGGTCCAACTGGACGGCGATCTGGTACGCGGGCGAGAAGGCCTGGTTCTACAACCCCGGCGGCCAGTACACCGTGCCGGTGAACGCCACCACGGTGAAGGTGAAGTCCGGCCTGGCCTCGATCAAGGTCTTCGGCCGCTCCTTCCCTGAGACCGCCGCCTACACCGCGGCCGGTCTGTCGGCGCCCGGCAACGAGAACGACCCGCTGTCGAAGTTCACCTTCGAGGCCGGCGAGGCCTACGTGAAGGCCGGTCCCGCCGTGAAGGGCGACGACTGGTTCGGCTCCGCCCAGAAGAACGTCATCGGCTCCACGCTGTTCGTGCCGATCCGCTTCCACCACAAGATCGTCTGGGTGAAGCAGAGCGAGATCACGGAGGCGCCCGGCGCCGCCCCGGTCAGCACCACCGACCGCAACAACATCATCGCCCGCGACGCTTCCGGCGTGCTCTGGCAGTACCAGGGGACCGGCTCCGGCAGCGCGCCGTTCCTGACCAAGTACCGGGTCGGGCCGGGGTGGCAGGTGTACAACACCATCACGCCGATGACGACGCTGAAGGCGGACGGGACCGGGGACGTCGTCGCCCGGGACAAGGACGGCGTGCTCTGGTACTACAAGGGCACCGGCAACCCCTCCGCCCCCTTCACGACGCGGCTCAAGGTCGGCGGCGGCTGGAACATCTACAACAAGCTCCTCGGCGTCGGCGACATGAACGCCGACGGCCGGCCGGACCTGGTCGCCCGGGACACCGCGGGCGTGCTGTGGCTGTACACGAACACGGGCGCGTCCCCGAACCCGTTCGCGACCCGCGTCCGCGTCGGCGGCGGCTGGAACGTGTACAACGAGCTGATCGCCACCGGTGACATGACCGCGGACGGCAAGCCGGACCTGATCGCCCGCGACACGGCCGGCTACCTGTGGCTGTACAAGAACACCGGCGGCTCGCCGAACCCGTACGCCACGCGCGCGAAGGTCGGCGGCGGCTGGGGCGTCTACAACGTCATGGTCGGCCCCGGTGACCTGGACAAGGACGGCAAGCCCGACCTGATCGCCCGGGACAAGTCCGGCGTCCTGTGGTTCTACAAGAACACCAGCGGCTACCCGAACCCGTACGCCACCCGCGTGAACGTGGGCAGCGGCTGGGGGGTCTACAACCTGATCGTCTGATCGGGCACGGCCTCGCACGGGGCCCGTTCCGTACCGTCCACGGTGCGGAACGGGCCCCGTTCCCGTCTCCCGCTGGGTTACAGTGCTCGCATGTACGCGCCTTCGACCCAGAACTGGTGGTGGACCGTCCCTCCGGCGGCCCACTGACTGCGCGTATCCGAAGACCACGCGAAGGCCGCCCGAGGGGCGGCCTTTCTCGTTCCCGCGAGGCCGTTCCTCTCCGCTCCCGCTCCGACCGGAAGGAACCCGCACGCCATGAGCTTCGACCTCTCCCGTCTCCTCGACGACTCCGCCCCGCCGTTCGCCCTGCTCCGCCGCCGCACCCCCGGCCGCGACCACGACACCGTCGAGGTCCTGATCGGCGCCGTCCACGAGGCGGAGCGGCTGGCCGACCTGCCGGTGGGCGGGCGGCCGGCGCTCGCGCTGGTCCCGTTCCGGCAGATCCGGGAGCGCGGCTTCGACGTACGGGACGACGGCACCCCGCTCTCCGTGCTGGTCGCGGAGGAGACGTACGAGCTGCCGCTCGGCGCGGTGCTCGACGCGCTGCCCGCGCACCGGGTCGAGGTGACCGGCGGGGCGTTCGACGTCCCCGACGAGGAGTACGCGGGGATCGTGCGGCGGGTGATCGAGGACGAGATCGGCGCCGGCGAGGGCGCCAACTTCGTCATCCGGCGGACGTACACCGGCGAGATCCCCGGCTTCGGGCGGACCGACGCGCTCGCGCTCTTCCGGCGGCTGCTCGCGGGCGAGCGGGGCGCGTACTGGACCTTCGTCGTGCACACCGGGGAGCGGGTGCTCGTCGGGGCCAGCCCCGAGGTGCACGTGCGGATGGCGGGCGGGACCGTGGTCATGAACCCGATCAGCGGCACGTACCGGTACCCGGACGGGGTCGCGCCGACCGCCGAGGGGCTGCTCGGCTTCCTCGCCGACCGCAAGGAGACCGAGGAGCTCTCCATGGTGGTCGACGAGGAGCTGAAGATGATGTGCACGGTCGGGGACATGGGCGGGGTGGTGATCGGTCCCCGGCTGAAGGAGATGGCCCATCTCGCGCACACGGAGTACGAGTTGCGGGGGCGGTCCTCGCTGGACGTGCGGGAGGTGCTGCGGGAGACGATGTTCGCCGCGACGGTGACCGGCTCGCCGGTGCAGAACGCCTGCCGGGTGATCGAGCGCCATGAAGCGGGCGGGCGCGGCTACTACGCGGGGGCGCTGGCGCTGCTCGGCACGGACGGGAGCGGGGCGCAGACGCTGGACTCCCCCATCCTCATCCGGACCGCCGACATCGCCCTCGACGGGCGGCTGCGGGTGCCGGTGGGGGCGACCCTGGTCCGGCACTCGGACCCGGCGGGCGAGGTCGCCGAGACGCACGCGAAGGCGGCGGCGGTGCTCGCGGCGCTCGGCGTGCGGGAGGGGCGCCCGGCGGAGGACTCCCCCGCCCGGCCGCGGCTCGCGGACGACCCGCGGGTGCGGGCCGCGCTGGACGCCCGGCGGGCGGACCTGGCGCCGTTCTGGCTGCGGATGCAGACCCGTTCGGCGGAGCTGACGGGCCACGCCCTGGTGGTCGACGCGGAGGACACCTTCACGGCGATGCTGGCCCATCTGCTGCGCTCCTCGGGGCTGGAGGTGTCGGTGCTGCGGTACGACGAGCCGGGGCTGCGGGAGCTGGCGCTCGCCCACGAGGGGCCGGTGGTGCTCGGACCCGGGCCCGGCGACCCGTCGGACGCGGCCGACCCGAAGATGCGGTTCCTGCGCGGGCTCACCGCGGAGCTGCTGCGCGGGCACCGGCACGGGCTGCTCGGGGTGTGCCTGGGGCACGAGCTGATCGCGGCGGAGCTGGGCCTGGAGATCGTGCGCAAGCGGACCCCGTTCCAGGGCGCGCAGGTGCGGATCGACCTGTTCGGGCAGGAGCGCGTGGTCGGCTTCTACAACAGCTTCACGGCCCGCTGCGACGAGCGGGAGGCGACGGAGCTGGCGCTGCACCGGATCGAGGTGAGCCGGGAGGCGGGGACGGGCGAGGTGCACGCGCTGCGCGGCCCGGGTTTCGCCTCCGTGCAGTTCCACCCGGAGTCGGTGCTGACGCTGGAGGGCGCGACGGTGACGGCCTCGCTGCTCGCCGGGGTGCTGGTCTAGGACCGGCCGGCCGCGCCCGTCGTCTCCCCGGGCCCGGCCCGGGGAGGCGGTTCAGGAGACGGGCCTCGGGACCAGGACGTTCTCGCCGCGCCGGCCGGCCCGGTAGTCGAGGACGTTCCGGACCGTGGTGTCGACGATCTGGCCGACGGCGTCGGCGGTGTAGTACGCCTGGTGGCTCGTCACCACCACGTTGGGGAAGGTCACCAGGCGGGCCAGGGTGTCGTCCTCGACGCCCGCGAGGGACTTGTCGAGGAAGAAGAGGCCGGCCTCCGCCTCGTAGACGTCGAGGCCGACGCCGGCGAAGCGGCCGGCGCGGAGCTCGGTGACGAGGGCCTCGGTGTCGACGAGGCCGCCGCGGCTGGAGTTCACCAGGATCGCGTCGTCCTTCATGGCCTTGAGGGCGGCGGCGTCGATGATGTGGTGGGTGGCGGGCAGCAGCGGCACGTGGAGGCTGACGAGGTCGGCCTCGGCGAGGAGCCGGTCCTTGTCGGTGTACTCCATGCCGAGCTCGACGCAGGCCGGGTTCTCGGCGACGTCCCAGCCGAGCAGCCGCGTGCCGAAGCCGTGGGCGATCCGGGCGAACGCCTCGCCGATCTTGCCGGTGCCGAGGACGCCCACGGTGCGGCCCCGCAGGTCGCGGCCCATGAGGCCGTCGAGGCGGAAGTCGAAGTCGCGGGTGCGGTTGGAGGCGCGGACGATCCGCCGGTTGACGGCCATGGCGAGGGTCCAGGCGAACTCGGCGACGGAGTACGGCGAGTAGTGCGAGACCCGGGCGACGGTGAGGCCCAGGCGCTCGGCGACCTCCAGGTCGATGTTGTTGAAGCCGGTGGAGCGCTGGGCGATCATCTGGGTGCCGCCGGCCGCCAGGGTCTGCAGGACCCGGTGGTCGAGGACGGCGTTGACGCTGGTGGAGATGACCTCGTAGCCGGCCGCGATGGGCGCGGTGTCCTCGGTGAGGAAGACGTCCAGACAGCGGACGTCGTGGTGACCCTCGAACGCCTTCTCGATCAGCGGCTTCTCGTCCGCCTGCACGCCGAATGCCAGGATCTCCACGCCAGTCCTCTCGCCGGAAAGCCGCATATGCGCCCGAATATACGGCTCTGTCCGCCACCGCGCCCGGCGTCCGGTCCGGTCCAGTCCGGTCAGCCTTCGTCGAGCCCGCGCTCGATCGCGTACCGGACGAGCTCGACGCGGTTGTGCAGTTGGAGCTTGCCCAGGGTGTTCTGGACGTGGTTCTGCACGGTGCGGTGCGAGATGACGAGCCGTTCGGCGATCTGCTTGTAGCTGAGGCCCTTGGCGACGAGCCGCAGGACCTCGGTCTCGCGGTCGGTGAGGCGCGGCGCCTCCGGCTCCCCGGCGCCCGCGGCGGGGGCGGGCTCGGAGGCGAGGCGGCGGTACTCGCCGAGGACCAGGCCGGCCAGGCCCGGGGTGAAGACGGGGTCGCCCGCGGCGGTGCGGCGGACCGCGTCGATCAGCTCCTCGGCGCCGGCCGACTTCAGCAGGTAGCCGGTGGCGCCGGACTTCACGGCCTCCAGGACGTCGGCGTGCTCGCCGCTCGCCGAGAGGACCAGGACCCGCAGTCCGGGCAGCGCCTTGACCAGCTCCTTGCAGACCTGGACGCCCGGCTTGGCCGGCAGGTTCAGGTCCAGGACGAGGACGTCGGGGGCGGCGGCGGGGGCCCGGCGGACGGCCTGCTCGCCGTCGCCCGCGGTGGCGACCACGTCGAAGCCGGCCTCGGCCAGGTCGCGGGCGACGGCGTCCCGCCACATGGGGTGGTCGTCGACGACCATCACCTTGATCGGCCGCGTCTCGTCCCGGTTCTGCGCCTCGTTCACTTCTCTCCTGCCTTCCCCCGTGCGTCCCGCGGCGGTCGCGGGACCTTCAGTTCGACTTCGGTGCCCTGGCCCGGGACCGAGATCAGCTCCGCCGTGCCGCCCAGGTCGCGCAGGCGCCCCCGGATGGAGAGGGCGACGCCCATCCGGCCCTCGCCCTCCGCCTCGGCGAGCCGGCCCTCGGGGATGCCGGGCCCGTCGTCCCGGACGGTGACGACGACCTCGTCGTCCCAGTCCTCGACCAGGATCCACGCGCGCGCGTCCGCGCCCGCGTGCACCCGCACATTGTCCAGGGCGGCGCCGACGGCGGCGGCCAGTTCCCGCGCGGCGGCGGAGGGCAGCGGGACGGGCACGCCGGGGTCGGCGAGGGTGACCCGGGCGCCGGCCCGCGGGGCGAGCAGGGTGCGCAGGTCGACCGGGGCGTCCTCGTCGGGCTCGTCGTCGACCTCGACGACGCGGACCACGGCCCCCTCGGACTCGTCCTCGGAGACGTGGCTCGTACGGGTGAGGCCGCCGGCCACCAGGGTGCGCAGGGCGACCTCCTGCTCGCCCGCCATCCGGCCCAGCTCGGCGGCCTCGCCGCCCAGGGCGGTGCCGCGCCGCTGCACCATGGCGAGGACCTGGAGGACGCTGTCGTGGATGTCGCGGGCGAGCCGCTCGCGCTCCCGGGTGGCGGCCTCGATCTCCAGGGCGCGGGCGAGGGTGCGCTCGGAGGCGCGGGCGACCTCGACGACGTAGCCGATGGCGATGGAGGCGACCCAGACCAGGATCACGTTGTGGACGGTGTCCCGGCTGGGGTGCGACCGCTCGACGATGTTGGCGACGGCGACGAGCGAGGAGGCGAGGGCGGCCCAGCGCCAGCCGCCCTTGAGGGCGAAGGCGAGGACGGAGCCGGCCGTCCATATCGACGGCAGGGTGGGGCCGTCCACGGACTGGGCGTGGGCGTCCGCGAGCGGGGTGAGGAGGATGCCGGTGAGGGCGAGGGTCAGGTCGGCGCCGAGGAACCGCTTGGTGCAGCGGGCCGCGCTCGTCACCCTGGGGAGGGTGGCGAGGGTCCAGACGCAGAGCACCGCGAGGTAGCCGACGGCGATCCAGGGCCGCTCGTAGCGGTCCCGCCCGGTGGCGAAGATCAGCACCGCGTAGATCATCGTCAGGACGCGGTAGCCGGTCAGCGCCCGCCACAGCGGCTGCTCGACCGACATGCGCACGACACGCTCGCGCTTGACCATCTCCCCCACCCCCCCCGTGGACGCTCCCGGACGGGAACGTCAGGCGCCGGACTCTTCCCGAGCGGCGATCTCGGCCTTCACGGCCTCCTTGGCGGCCTTCTCGGCCTCCGCGATCTGCCGCTTGGCGGCCGTCGCGTAGATGTCGACGTACTCCTGCCCGGAGAGCTTCATGATCTCGTACATGACCTCGTCGGTCACCGAGCGCAGGATGAAGCGGTCGCCGTCCATGCCGTGGTAGCGGGAGAAGTCGAGCGGCTTGCCGATCCGGATGCCGGGACGCATCAGCTTCGGGACGATCTTGCCGGGCGGCTGGATCTTCTCGGTGTCGATCATGGCGACCGGGATCACCGGGGCGCCGGTGGCCAGCGCCACCCGGGCGAGGCCGCCGGGCTTGCCTCGGTAGAGGCGGCCGTCGGGCGAACGGGTGCCCTCGGGGTAGATGCCGAAGAGGCCGCCGCCCTCGATGACCTCGATGCCGGCCTTGATGGCCGCCTCGCCGGCGCCGCGGGCGCCCGAGCGGTCCACCGGGAGCTGGCCGACGCCCTTGAAGAAGGCGGCGGTCAGCCGGCCCTTCACGCCGGGCGTGGTGAAGTACTCCGCCTTGGCGATGAAGGTGACCTTGCGGTCGAGGACCGCGGGCAGGAAGAAGGAGTCGGAGAAGGACAGGTGGTTGCTGGCCAGGATCGCGGGACCCTCGGCGGGCACGTTCTCCAAGCCCTCCACCCAGGGCCGGAAGGCGAGCTTCAGGGACCCTCCGATGGAGAACTTCATTGCGCCGTAGATCAACTCGCCATGCCTTCCGTGTGCCGTCGTGACGACTTTATCCCGTGCGGGCGCGCCTCCCCCGCTGCGGCCCTGGTCGGTGTCGGTCCGGTCGCGTACCGTGAAGGTCCTTCCCCCATCGCCGTACGACTCTGGCGCCCTCGACGCGCCGGAGCCGCAACCGAACAGGAGACCCCGGTGCCGGTCCTTCCCGGAGCCGAGCCGTACCGCCATGAGGGCGGAGAGGTCGGCGTCCTTCTCTGTCACGGATTCACCGGTTCCCCGCAGTCGATGCGCCCGTGGGCCGAGTACCTCGCGGACCGCGGCCTGACGGTGTCGGTGCCGCTGCTGCCCGGGCACGGCACCCGCTGGCAGGACATGCAGCTCACCACCTGGCACGACTGGTACGCGGAGGCGGACCGGGCGCTGCGCGAGCTCACCGCCCGCTGCTCGGCCGTCTTCGTCTTCGGCCTCTCCATGGGCGGGGCGCTGACCCTGCGGCTCGCCGCGAAGCACGGCGACGCGGTGCGGGGCATCGTCCTCGTGAACCCGGGCAACAAGGTGCACGGCCTCGCCGCGCGCGCCCTGCCGGTCGTGCGGCACCTCGTCCCGACGACGAGCGGCGTCGCCAACGACATCGCGAAGGAGGGCGTGACCGAGGTCGGGTACGACCGGGTGCCGCTGCACGCGGCCCACTCGCTGCGGCAGTTCTTCCGGCTGGTGGACGGCGAGCTGCCGCAGGTCACCCAGCCCCTCCTGCTGCTGCGCAGCCCGCGGGACCACGTGGTGCCGCCGGCCGACTCGGCCCGGGTGCTCAGCCGGGTCTCCTCCACCGACGTCAAGGAGGTCCTGCTGGAACAGAGCTACCACGTGGCGACGTTGGACCATGACGCGGAGAGGATCTTCGAGGAGAGTCTGGCGTTCGTCGAGCGTCTCGCCCCGGGACTCGTGGGCGGGAAGGGGAGCAGGAGCGGTGGCTGACCAGCAGGACGGCGGCGGCGAGCGGGAGCCGCAGCCCATCGACGAGGAGGCGGCGTGGGCCGCGATCGTCGCGGGGTACGGCGAGGAGCCGGCGGACCCGCCGGGGGCGCGCCCGTTCCGGCCGATCGAGAACCTGACGCTGCCGGAGCCGGAGGAGCTGGAGGCCCGCGAGGCCCGGTCCGCCTCCGGCGGTGACCTGCCGAAGCCGGACAAGCCGAGGCCGGAGCAGCCGAAGCGGGAGTCGCCCTCGCCGCTCGCGCCGGAGCCCGAGCCGGGCCCCGACTCGGACGACGGCGACGACGACGGGAAGCCGGCCCTCGGCAGCTCGATCACCTTCGCGCCCGGGGTGCGCCCGAGCGGCGGCCCGCGCGACTACAGCCTGGCCGAGCCCGAGGAGGGCCCCGGCGGCGCGGACGAGGGGCACTTCGTGCCGCCGGAGCCGCCCCCGCTCCCGGAGGCGGACACCACCACCAAGTTCGCCTGGCTGGCGGTGGTCGGCGGCCCGGTCCTGATGCTGCTGGCGGTCCTCTTCCAGTGGGACATGACCTGGTGGCTCACCACCCTGTGCGTCGGCGGCTTCCTGGGCGGCTTCGCCACCCTGGTGGCCCGCATGAAGGGCGACGACGAGGACGGCGACGGCTACGACGACCCGGGCCGCGGCGCGGTGGTGTGACACCGCCTCACGCACGCGGCCGGAAGCCGGCCGGCGGTCACGCCGGTGCCCGGAGCCTGACCGCCGCCAGGACCGGAAGGTGATCGGTGGCGGCGGTCAGGTCGGCGGGGTCGAGGTCCCGGGGGACGCCGCAGCCGAGGAACTCGACGCCCTCGGTCGCCAGGATCGCGTCGATGCGCCGGCGGGGGCCGACGGGCGGGTGGGTGTGCTCGGTGCCCCGGGGAGCGGCCTCCCAGCCGTCGCGGAGCGTCGCCGTGAGCCGGGTGAAGGCGCGGCCGCCGGGGCCTTCGTTGAGGTCGCCGGCGACGATCGTGTACGGGGTGCCCAGCGCGGCGACCCGGTCGAGGACCAGGCCCGCCTGGGCGTACCGCTCGTCCTCCGCCAGGCTCAGGTGGCAGCTGACGAGCCCCAGCCGGACCGCGCCGAAGCGGACGACGGCGGTGGCGAGGCCGCGCCGGTGCAGTCCGGGGGTGAGCGGCAGGAGGACGTCCTCGGTCCGCTCGACGGTGGCGCGCAGGGAGCAGAGCAGCAGCGGCCCCGCGGCGGTGGCCCCGCCGGAGAGGACGACCAGCTCGCTCTTGGCGGCCAGCCGGGCCGCGTGCTTGCGCCAGCGGAAGAACCGGGGGGCCTCCTGGACGAGGACGACGTCGGGGGCGCAGGCCCGGATCACCCGGGCGAGGGCGTCCTCGTCGTCACGCATCGAACGGATGTTGTAGCTGAGGATCCGGACCACGGCCGAACCGTCCGGCTCGGTACGGGAGGCGGGCAGCGCGCCGGTCGCGTCGAGGGCCATGACCCCCAACATAGGCCGGATGCCCGCCCCGCCCCAGGGGGCGCGGCGGGCATCGACCGGAAAGGGCGGACCGGGGTCAGCCCTGGCGGGCCAGGTCCGCGGCGCCGACGAGGCCGGCCTTGTTGCCGAGCTGGGCGGCGAGGACCTGGGCGTGCGGGCGCCACTGGCCGCCGATCAGCCAGCGCCGGAAGGACTTTCGGATCGGGTCGAGGACGAGGTCGCCCTCGTCCGAGACGCCGCCGCCGACGATGAACGCGGACGGGTCGAAGAGCGAGGCGAGGTCGGCCAGGCCCGCGCCGGCCCAGCGGGCCAGCTCGCGGAAGGAGTCGACGGCGACCGGGTCGCCCGCCCGGGCGGCCTCGCTGACGTGCTTGCCCTGGATGCCCTCGGGGGTGCCGTCGCCGAGGCCGAGGAGGATCTCGGCGCGCTCCGGGGTGGCGTTGGCGCGCTGCCGGGCGTACCGGACGAGGGCGCGGCCGGAGGCGTACTGCTCCCAGCAGCCCTGGCTGCCACAGCCGCAGAGCAGGCCGTCGGGGACGACCCGGATGTGGCCGAACTCGGCGGCGACGCCGAAGCGTCCGCGGCGCAGCTTGTTGCCGATGATGATGCCGCCGCCGAGGCCGGTGCCGAGGGTGATGCAGATGACGTCCTCGTGGCCCTGGCCGGCGCCGAAGCGGTACTCGCCCCAGGCGGCCGCGTTGGCGTCGTTCTCGACCACGACGGGGAGGCCGACGCGCTGCTCGACCTTGTCCTTCAGCGGCTCGTGCCGCCAGTCGATGTTCGGCGCGAAGAGGACGGTGGCCCGCTTGTCGTCGACGTAGCCGGCCGCGCCGATGCCCACGGCCTCGATCTGGTGGCCCTTGCCGGCCTCGGAGACGGCCGCGCCGATGGCGTCGACGATGCCGTCGGGGGTCGGCGGGGTGGGCACCGTGTGCGTGTCGAGGATGTTGCCCTCCTCGTCGACCACGCCGGCCGCGATCTTCGTGCCGCCGATGTCGACGCCGATGGTGAGTCCCATGTGTCCCTCAGTTTTCGGTCGAGCCCCGCTAGGGCCCACCGTACCCGAGGGGAGGCGCCCTACCGATCAGTCCAGGTCGATGGGGCGGCCGGTGGTGGGGCCGCCCTCGTCGTCCGGGCGGTCCTCGGGGGCGGGCTCGCCGGGGGTGCCGGCGGCGCGGCGGGGGTCGTCCTCGGAGAGGCCGGGGCCGCGGGTCCAGCGGGTCTCGTGGCCCTCGACGGCCGAACGGTAGGCGGCGAGGAGTTCGCCGCCGGCGGCGGCGAGGTGGTCGAAGACCTGCGGGTTGCGCTCGATGACCGGCTCGACGGCGGCCTTCGCCTGGTTGACGAGGCCCTTGACGACCTCGGCGGCCCCGGCGGCGTTCTGCCCGCCGAACAGCGGGGCCGCGGCGCCGAGTCCGCCGGTGACCTTCTCGGCGACGGCCTCGAAGAGCTTGCGGAACTCCTCGGCGGGCGAGCCGGGCTCCGTCCCGTGCTCGGCGCGGCGGCGGGCCTTCTCCGCCTTCAGGTCCTCGGCGCACGCCTCGGCCCAGGCGTCCGGATCGCTGCTCATGGCGTACTCCTCCGTCGCGCTCTTCGGATCCTCCCTTCGACGGTACACGCCGGGGACGGGCGTCAGGAGGGCCCGGGCCACAGTCCGGGGTCGGGGGCGAAGCGGATCCTGAGGTCGCCGTCGACGAGCCCGGCGCCGGTGACGGTGCAGCGGCGCAGGGCGGGCGGCAGGGGCAGGGTGCGGCGGAAGGGACCGGCGCCGAGCAGCAGTTCGTCGCCCCGGCGAACGAGGGAGAGCTCCCGCTTGACGGCGCCGGGCAGCGGCAGGTGCCAGACGAGCACGCCGTCCTCCGTGCGCCGGTCCTCGACGGTCGCGGCGGGCGCGGGGGCGGGCGGCGGGCCGCTCCCCGCGGCGGCGAGCAGGACGAGGTCCTCGGGGCCGCGCGGGTCGCGGCCGAGGTGCGGCAGCTCGTGCAGGAGGTCCCCGGCCTCGGCGCGCAGGGTCTCCAGGTGGCGGTGCTGCTGGGCGGTCAGGGCGGCGAGCCAGGGGTCCTCGGAGGCGGCGGGCAGCATCCGGTTGGCGATCACGGCGTCGAGGGCGAGGCCCTGGAGGGCGAGGCCGAGGCGGGCCTCGCGGAGGGCGGCGGCGGCCGCGGGGCCGGGTTCGAGGACGAGCCGGACGGTGGTGCCGGGGGCCTCGACGACGGCCTGGACGGCGGCGAGCTCCCGCTCCCACCGGGCGGTGGTCTCGTACAGCCACTGGGCGGGCATGGGGACGCCGGCGAGCTGGGCGAGCATCGGGCGCAGCGCGCGGGCGGCCTGCCGCTCGGGCGGCAGCAGCCGGCGCAGGTAGCGGCGGAGCTGCTCGGGCAGGGCGAGGACGGCGAGGGCCTCGCGGAGCGGCGGCAGGTCGACGACGACGAGGTCGTGGTCCCCGGCGGCCGCCTCCCGCAGCGCCCGCAGCAGGGCGAACTGGCGGCTGCCGGGCAGCTCGGTGAGCTCGGCGTCCTCGAACGGCGCGGCCCCCAGGAGGTCGAGGACGGCCCCCGACCGCTCCTGGAGCGCGAGGAACTCCCGCCGGAAGTCCCCGGCGGGGTCGGGCCGCAGCACGGTGAGCCCGCCGGGGGCCGCGCCCGTGCCGGGTCCGGCGTCCCCGGGGCCGGGGAGGGGGGCCATGGGCCCTTCGCCGCAGAACGGGGCGGCGGGCGCCTCGTCCGCGCCGGGGGCCGCGCCCGTGGTCGTTCCCGGGTCCGCGTCCGTGCCGGCGTCCCCGTCGGGGCCGGTGGGGGCCGGGTCCGTGCCGCCGGCCGGGACGAGCAGGACGCGGCGGCCCGCGTGGGCCTCGGCGAGGGCGGTCGCCGTGGCGACCGTGGTGCGCCCGGCGCCGCCGGCTCCGGTGACGAGGATGATCCGCATGCGGGTGACGCTACCGCGCCCCCGCCGGGGCTCAGGCGCCGGACTCCACGCGCTTCTTCAGGCCGTCGAGGGCGCGGTCGATGATGACCTTCTCGGCCTTGCGCTTGATCATGCCGAGCATGGGGATCTTGACGTCGACGGTGAGCTGGTAGGTGACCTCGGTGCGGTCGCCGGCGAGCGGGGTGAGCCGGTAGGAGCCGTCGAGGGAGCGGAGCATCTGGGACTTCACCAGGGTCCAGCTGACCTCGTGGGCGCCGGTCCAGGTGTACGCGAGGGTGTGGTCGTCCTTGATGGCGCCGGCGTCGAGGACCAGCCGGACCTTCTCGGCGCGGCCGGCCCCGTCGGTCTCCAGGACCTCGGCCCGGGTGACCTCACCGGTCCACTCGGGGTAGCGGGCGAAGTCGGCGATCACGCCCATGACGTCGGCCGGCGCCGCCTCGATGGTGATGCTCGAGCTGGTGTGTTCGGCCATCGCGGTGGCTCCTCCACTGTGCGGTCCGGCGGACGTACAAAGGGCACACACGTGCCGACGGAAGGCTATCGCGCCCCCGTGGCGGCCCCGTCACCACTCCAGGGCGAAGGGGCGGCCGGTGGCCGCGAAGTGTCCGACGTTCACGCACTCGGTGGCGCCGATCCGCATCCGGCGGGCCAGCGGCTGGTGGACGTGGCCGAAGAGGGCGTAGCGGGGGCGGGTGCGGCGGACGGCGTCGAGGAGGGCGCGGCTGCCGCGCTCGAAGCGGCGGGCGACGGTGTCGTAGGTGAGGTCGGGGACGTCCGGCGGGATGTGGGAGCAGAGGACGTCGACCTCGCCGAGGGCCTCGACCTTGGCGGCGTACTCCTCGTCGGAGATCTCGTACGGGGTCCGCATGGGGGTGCGCAGGCCGCCGCCGACGAAGCCGAACACGAGGCCGCCGAGCTCGACCCGCTGCCCGTCGAGGACGGTGGTGCCGGGCCGCGCGTACTCGGGCCAGAGGGCGGGGATGTCGACGTTGCCGTAGGTGGCGTAGGTGGGGGTGGGGAAGGCGGCGAAGAGTTCGGCGTACTGGTGGCGGACGGCGGTCTCGATGGCGGTCGCGCGGTCGACGGCGAGCCCGGCCCACAGGGCGCGGCCGAAGTCCCGGGCCTCGTCGAAGCGGCGGGCGGTGCGCAGCTCGACGAGCCGGTCGGCGTTCGCCACGCCGAAGAGGTCGGGGAAGATGCCCCGGCTGTGGTCGGCGTAGTCGAGGAAGAGGACCAGGTCGCCCAGGCATATGAGGGCGTCGGCGCCGTCCCCCGCCCGGGCGAGGGCGTCGGCGTTGCCGTGCACGTCGCTGACCACATGGACTCGCATGTCCCCACCTTAGGGGGTCGGACCTGCGGTTACTTGGGAGTCGGGAAAGCCGTGGACTACTGTGCGGAGAGGGCCGTCACGCTGGTGTGACGCACGGAACATCTGACCGGGACCCCCTATCGGGAACCACGTACTGGTGGGTAACGTCCGGGCAGTCCACAGTCGTGCTCACCCCCACGGAGCACCTGCCCGATCATGGACCGCACTGGTGCATCCACACAGAGCCGTGGCACCGGAGCCCGATGAGGAGCAGCAGTCTTGCGCGAGTTCAGCCTTCCGGCCCTGTACGAGGTCCCTTCGGACGGCAACCTGACGGATCTCATCCGCCGCAACGCCTCCCAGCACCCAGACGTCGCCGTGATGGCCCGCAAGGCCGCCGGCGGCTGGACGGACGTCACCGCCGCGGAGTTCCTCGCCGAGGTGCGCGGGGCCGCCAAGGGCCTGATCGCGGCCGGGGTCGAGGTGGGCGACCGCGTCGCGCTGCTCTCCCGCACCCGGTACGAGTGGGTGCTCCTCGACTTCGCGATCTGGAGCGCGGGCGGCGTGACCGTGCCCGTGTACGAGACCAGCTCGCCGGAGCAGATCCAGTGGATCCTCGGCGACTCGGGCGCCTCGCTGGCGGTCGTGGAGTCCGCCGCGCACCAGGCGTCGGTGGAGTCGGTGCGGGACGGGCTGCCGGCCCTGAAGGGGCTGTGGCAGATCGAGGACGGCGCGGTCGCGAAGCTGACGGCCGCCGGCGCGGAGGTCTCCGACGAGACGCTGGACGCCCGGATGTCGGCGGCGAACGCGGACGACCCGGCGACGATCGTCTACACCTCGGGCACGACGGGCCGCCCCAAGGGCTGCGTGCTGACGCACCGGGCGTTCTTCGCCGAGTGCGGCAACGTGGTGGAGCGCCTGAAGCCGCTCTTCCGCACCGGCGAGTCCTCGGTGCTGCTCTTCCTGCCCGCCGCGCACGTCTTCGGCCGGCTGATTGAGGTGGCCTCGGTGATGGCCCCGATCCGCCTCGGCTGCCTCCCGGACATCAAGACCCTCACCGACGAGCTGGCCTCCTTCCGGCCGACGCTGATCCTGGGCGTGCCCCGCGTCTTCGAGAAGGTCTACAACTCGGCGCGGGCCAAGGCGCAGGCCGACGGCAAGGGCAAGATCTTCGACAAGGCCGCGCACACGGCCATCGCCTACAGCCGGGCGCTCGCGACCCCGCAGGGCCCCTCGCTCGGCCTGCGGCTCAAGCACAAGCTCTTCGACAAGCTGGTCTTCTCGAAGCTGCGGGCGGTGCTCGGCGGGCGCGGCGAGTACGCGATCTCCGGCGGCGCGCCGCTGGGCGAGCGGCTCGGCCACTTCTTCCGCGGCATCGGCTTCACCGTCCTGGAGGGCTACGGCCTGACGGAGTCGTGCGCGGCGACCGCCTTCAACCCGTGGGACCGCCCGAAGATCGGCACGGTCGGCCAGCCGCTGCCGGGTTCGGTGGTGCGGATCGCCGACGACGGCGAGGTGCTGCTGCACGGCGAGCACGTCTTCTCGAAGTACTGGAACAACGAGGCGGCGACCGCCGAGGCGCTGGCCGACGGCTGGTTCCACACCGGTGACATCGGCACCCTCGACGAGGACGGCTACCTCGCGATCACCGGCCGCAAGAAGGAGATCCTGGTCACGGCGGGCGGCAAGAACGTCGCCCCGGCGGTCATCGAGGACCGGATCCGCGCCCACGCCCTGGTCGCGGAGTGCATGGTGGTCGGCGACGGCCGTCCCTTCGTCGGCGCGCTGGTCACCCTGGACGAGGAGTTCCTGGGCCGCTGGGCCGCCGAGCACGGCAAGCCCGCCGGCACCACGGCCGCCGCCCTGCGCGAGGACCCCGACCTCCTGGCCGAGGTCCAGCGCGCGATCGACGACGGCAACGCGGCGGTCTCCAAGGCGGAGTCGGTCCGCAAGTTCCGCGTCCTGGGCTCCCAGTTCACCGAGGAGGCGGGCCACATCACCCCGTCCCTGAAGCTGAAGCGCAACGTGGTGGCGAAGGACTTCGCGGACGAGATCGAGGCGATCTACGCCAAGTGAGTCCACGGGGAAGGGGCCCGGCGCGCGTGCGCCGGGCCCCTTCCCCGTGGTTCACAGCAGGTCCCTGAGCTTCTCCGCGAGCAGGTCCCAGCGCCACTTCTCCTCCACCCAGGCGCGGCCGCGCTCGCCCATGCGGGCGCGGAGGGCCGGGTCGAGCAGGAGGGTGGCGACGCGGTCGGCGGTGTCCTCGGCGGACTCGCCGCGGACCACCCAGCCGGTCTCGCCGTCGAGGACCGCGTCGGGGGCGCCGCCGGAGTCGCCGGCGACGACCGGGAGGCCGGTCGCGGACGCCTCCAGGTAGACGATGCCGAGGCCCTCGACGTCGAGGCCGCCGCGGCGGGTGCGGCAGGGCATGGCGAAGACGTCGCCGGCGCCGTAGTGGGCCGGGAGCTCCGACCACGGGACCGCGCCGGTGAAGCGGACGGAGCCGGCCACGCCGGTCTCGGCGGCGAGCCGGCGCAGGTCCTTCTCGTACGGTCCGCCGCCGACGATCAGCAGGACCGCGTCCGGCACCCGCCGGAGGATCCGGGGCAGGGCGCGGATCAGGGTGTCCTGGCCCTTGCGCGGGACGAGGCGGGAGACGCAGACCACGACCGGGCGGTCGGTGAGGCCGAGGCGGGCCCGGACCTCGTCGCCGCCGGAGCCGGGGTGGAAGGTCTTCTCGTCGACGCCGGGCGGCAGCTGCACCATGCGGCCGGCGGCGGCCGGGGTGAGGGCGGAGGCGATCCGGGAGCGGGTGTACTCGCCGAGGTACGTGATCGTGTCCGTGCCCTCGCCGATCCGCCGCAGCAGCTGCCGGGCGGCGGGCAGCTGCGCCCAGCCGGCCTCGTGCCCGTGGGTCGTGGCGACCAGCCGCTCCGCCCCGGCCCTGCGCAGCGCGGGGGCCATCAGTCCGAGCGGCGCGGCGGCCCCGAACCAGACCGACTCGCAGCCGTGTTCGCGCAGCAGCGCGGTGGCCCGGGCGGTGACGCGTGGTGTGGGCAACAGCATGGTGGTGCGGTCCCGGACAACCGTGAAAGGCTGTTCCGCGTCGAACAGAGCGGTGGCCTCCGCCCCTTCGCGGCCTCGCTTCCACGTGGAGGCGTAGACCACGAGCCGGTCGGGGTCCAGCCGCAGCGCCATGTTGTGCAGGAACGCCTGGATTCCGCCGGGACGGGGCGGGAAATCGTTCGTTACGATCAGGGTCTTGTGCATCGTGACAGACAGTACGTGATGGCACGCGGTCGCACCCTTCGCCCGGCACCACCCCCCTCCGCGCGAGCGGACCGACAGGACAGGAACAGGACAGGTATGACGGGCGCAGTGGGGATCGGCTCGCGCACGGCCGCGCGCTTGCGAGAGGCGCGGCTCCCGCTCGGTCTGTGGGCGCTGACCAGGATCGTGCTGCTGGTGTGCGTCTTCAGGATCGTGGTCGTACCGGGCCCGGACGTCACCAGTGACGTGGAGCAGATCTACCAGAGCTGGTACGAGGTCCTGAAGACCGGCACGTACCCGCAGGACGACGTCACCTGGCAGTACCCCCCGGCGGCGGCCCTCGCGATCCTCTCCCCCGCGCTGCTGCCGTTCCTGAACTACTCGGCCGCGTTCTTCGTGCTGGCCTTCCTCTGCGACGCCGCCGTCTTCGGACTCCTGGTGTACACGGGCGGCCGGCCGGGCCGCTCGATGCGCGGCGCGTGGCTGTGGCTGGCGGCGGTGCCGCTGATGGGCCCGACCGCGTACGCCCGCTACGACATCATGGTCACCGCCGTGGCCGTGGCGGGGCTGCTCGCCGCGATCCGCAGCCCGCGGGTGCTCGGCGCGCTCGCCGGGTTCGGCGCGGTCCTCAAGGTGTGGCCGGCGCTGATCCTCGCGGGCACCCCGAAGGGGCGGGCGACCTGGCGTTCCTGGCCGGTGGCGGCCGGGACGGCGGCGGGCGTGCTGGCGCTGTGCATGGCCTGGATGCCGGGCGGTCTCGCCTTCCTCTCCTTCCAGAGCGAGCGGGGCACCGAGGTCGAGTCGCTGGGCGCGATGGTCTTCCACGTCGCCCGGCACTTCGGCTGGGACGGCGAGGCGCGGATGAACTACGGCTCGATCGAGTTCCTCGGCCCGTACGTCTCCTGGGTCTCCAAGGGCGCGATGGCGCTGACCGTGGCCGCCTTCGGCTGGCTGCTGCTGTGGCGGTTCAGGGCGCGCCGCTTCACCTCCTCGACGGTCGCCGACGCGGCCTTCGTCGCGGTGCTGCTCTTCACCGCCACGAGCCGGGTGATCTCCCCCCAGTACATGATCTGGCTGGTCGGCCTCGCCGCGGTCTGCCTGGTGTACCGCTCCAGCCGGATGCGGACGCCCGCGTACCTGATCCTGTGGGCGACGGCGGTGACGCAGTTCGAGTTCCCGGTCTGGTTCTCGCACGTGACGCAGAGCGACTGGCTGGGCATCGGCGTGCTGTTCCTGCGCAACGGCCTGCTGATCGCGGCGACCCTCATGGCCTGCCGGATCCTGTGGCGGCACACGGTCACCGAGGCCGGCACGGTGACGATCCCGGTCCCGGCCGGTCAGCCGGAGCGCGAGAAGGTGCTCACCGGCTCGGCCTGACCGGCGCGCGGTACGGCGGTGCGGCACCGCCGCCGCGCCGCCCTGCGCGGCCGCGGC